>JAEWNB010000069.1 GCA_023392945.1 Bacteroidota bacterium | reverse complement strand
CTTACTACATTGTTTCTCAGGGGATAACAATATTAATCATTTCGTAATAATCTTTTTTTATCTTTGTCAAAAATTTGCAATAATATGAAGCCTAAAAAAATTTTGGTTGTTGATGATGAAGAAGATTTGTGTGAAATTTTAAAATATAATCTTGAACAGGCAGGATTTAAAGTAGATACTTCATTGTCTGCCGAAGAAGCCCTGACTATGAATGTCGGTGATTATGATTTGTTATTACTGGATGTGATGATGGGGGAAATATCGGGCTTTAAAATGGCTGATATTCTTAAGAAAAGTAAAAACACTTCTAATATTCCTATTATTTTCATTACGGCAAAAGATACCGAAGAGGATACTTTGAGAGGTCTGGATATCGGGGCTGATGATTATGTGTCAAAACCCTTTTCAGTGAAAGAAGTTGTTGCACGTGTGAAAGCCGTTCTTCGGAGGGTCGCAAATTCTAATGTCGTTCCTCAGGTTTCACTTGTTACTTTTGAAAATCTTAAAATAGATCTTCCCCGTAAAAAAGTTTCTATCGGTCAAACCAATATTGATCTCACCAAAACTGAATTTGAAATATTACTCTTACTTCTTCAGAATCCCGATATAGTCTATAGTAGAGAAGAATTGCTCTCTCTAATCTGGGCTGATGATGTGTTTGTCAATGACAGAACAGTTGACGTTCACATTACCCGTCTGCGTAAAAAAATTGTTCCTTATGGGAAAAATATTGTTTCCAGACCCGGTTATGGCTATTGTTTTCAATATTCTAAATAAACCATTTTATGAGAAAAAATAAACATTATTATACCTTTCATCACCGTATCTTGTGGTTTATTACGGTTGCCTTTGCCACAATGGCGATGTCTTTTGTCGTTATTCTCTATACCAATGAAAAAGAGCTGAAAGAAAATTTGCTTTTTTCCAGGCTTATTGGCTATAACGACTACCTGAATATGAAAATAGTAAAAGGCAATGATGTGGATTCTGTTCTGTTGAAAAATTTTCTCCAGACCTCTGTTTTTGACTTAAAAGGAAACGTATTGTATGATTCCAGAGTTAAAGATTATTCACTGTTGAAAAATGAGTCGAATTTTCAGGAAGTAAGACATGCTCTTACTAAAGGACAGGGCTATGATGATAGAAAGGTAAAAGGTTATGAGGACAGTTTTTTTTATGCTGCTAAACGTTACAATAATATTGTTATCAGGTCGGCCCTTCCTATTGATGTCTCTTTTATTGGTACTATCAAGGAGAATGCGCTCTATTTGTCTGGTTTACTTCTGTTTTTTATTCTTTTGGAGTTTTTCTTATTTAAATCAATGTTTCATTTGGGAAGAAATATAAATCGACTAAACGAGTTTGCTGTCCGCGTTGACAGGGATGAGGTTATTGAGTATTCGGCTAAGTTTTCTAAAAATGAATTGGGGGAAGTTGCCCAACATATAATTCAGATTTACAATAGACTGATGCAAACTAAAAAAGCATTGGAGGTTGAAAAAGAAAGAGTTATTGCTCAACAAGAAGAGCAGGTAAGGTTAAAGAGACAATTGACTCAGAATGTGGCTCATGAACTTAAAACACCGGTCAGCAGCATTCAGGGTTATCTTGAAACTATTGTCAATAACCCGGATATTCCCGATGAAACCAAAAGCAATTTTATTGACAAAAGTTATTCTCAGTGCAAACGTTTGGCTGCACTGCTGCAGGATATATCTTATTTGTCAAGAATTGAAGAAGCTCCTGATATGATTGAAAAGGAACATGTTGTGCTTTCAGACATCATTGCAAATGTATTTGCAGATGTGGCCAATCAGGTGGCCTCCAAAATGATTGTGGTGAAAAATAGTACTACTACCCAACGACTTGAATGCAAGGGGAGCCCCTCTTTGCTCTATTCAATTTTCAGAAACTTAATTGACAACACTATTGCCTATGCCGGGGAGGGTGTTGAGGTTTGCGTTGATTGCTATAAAGAGGATGAACATTATTTATATTTCAGCTATTCTGATAATGGAGTTGGAGTTCCTGATGAACACCTGGCACGTATTTTTGAACGATTTTATCGTTTGGATAAAGGGAGAAGCCGAAAGCTGGGAGGAACAGGATTGGGACTTGCCATTGTAAAAAATGCCATTATTTTCCATGGAGGAACTGTTACAGCTAAAAAACTCTATGGAGGAGGTTTGGAATTTGTCTTTACAATAGGCAAAAACGGATAATGGTGATGCTTGTGCAATAATGAATTTTTTTCACTATTTTTGTCCCCGCAAATATTTATCTATGGTCAATCGGCGTTATTTGAGGACAAAGGTTATGCAAGCAATTTTTGCATACAATATGAATGAGGAGGAAACGATCGTATCAGGTGAAAAAAAATTGTCTGATTCTATTGAAAACTGTTTTATTCTCTCTCTCTATTTTTTTTCTATTTTTCCTGAACTTAAAAGATATCGTTCCAATAAATTAGAAGATCTTAAAAGCAAAAATAATCCCTCTTTTGAGGATTTAAATCCTAATACAAAGTTTATTGATAATATTATCATTAATCAAATAGAGGAGAATGTTTTTCTAAATAGATTATGGAAAGAACACCATATTAACTGGACAAACCAAACTGATTTTATTATTCAAATTTATCAGGAAATCATTAAGCTTGATGAATATAATCAATACATGAATAATGTAAATCGTAGTTATGAAGAGGATAGAAAGTTGGTTTTGGATATTATTGAAAAAGTTTTTGTTGAAAGTCAATTAATTCACTGGTATTTTGAGGAAAAAAATGTACATTGGTTCGATGATTATAATGAGTCTCTGCTGATGGTTTACAAAAATATTGCCTCATTTAAGGAAACAAAAAATAATCAGTGCAAAATTACTCCCTTGTTTAAAGAAGGGGAAGAGGATGTGGCTTTTTATAAGGATCTTTTTCGTAAAACTATCATGAAAGATGCAGAATATCTGGAAATAATCGAGAAGAAACTGCAAAATTGGGAAGCTGAAAGAGTGATGGGACTGGATATGTTGCTGATGAAAATGGCTTTGTGTGAACTTATGGAGTTCCCAACAATTCCGGTAAAGGTTATTATTAATGAATATATTGAACTTGCTAAAACGTACAGCTCTGCCAAAAGTGGGTTTTTTATTAACGGACTTCTCGATAAGATTCTGATCGATCTGAAAGCAAACGGAAGCCTTAATAAAATTGGCAGAGGCTTAATTGATAATTAAACAAGAATTTATTTGACCTTATTATGACGGATGTTACAATTATAAATTAGATATAAATGAAAAAACTGGCTATTTTACTACTTACCATCGTTATCCTGACTTCTTGCGGAAACAACAAATCTAATGAAGGGGATGTGACAGTTCATGATATTCATAATCCTGCTTCTGCTGATGCTTCCCGTTCTGCAAAAATATCTAAAGACATGCCTGTCATGACTTTTGAAAAAATGACACATGATTTTGGTAAAGTGATGCAGGGAGAAAAACTGAGTTATTCTTTCAAATTTACCAATACGGGTAAATCCAATCTTATCATTGAAGAAACAAACTCTTCCTGTGGCTGTACTACATCTACTCCGCCAAAAGCTCCCATACGTCCCGGTGAAAGCGCCGAAATAAAAGTTTCTTTTAATTCAGCAAATAAAGAAGGAGCGGTTACCAATAGCGTTGTCATTTCTGCAAATACCTATCCGGTAAACACACTTCTTAAAGTTACTGCAAATGTTATAAAACCTTAATTATCAATTTTTAAATTTTATTATTATGAATTTTAACTCATTATTTTTATTATTTTCCTCTGCAACAGGAACTGCACAAGGTGCAAAAGGTGGGGGAGCAACCCAAATGATTATTTTTATCGTCCTGATTATTGTTGTTTTTTATTTCTTCATGATTCGCCCTCAGCAGAAAAAACAAAAACAGATGCAGGATTTTAGAGAATCCCTAAAAAGAGGAGATCATATCGTTACTATTGGCGGTATTCATGGAAAAATTGTTGATGTTCAGGAAAATACTTTTACAATTGAAGTAGAAGACGGTGTCAAAATTAAAATTGATAAAGCTGCTGTTGCCATTGATCCTAACCAAGCCAAGAATAAAGATAAAAAATAAATAATGGCCGAGGAAACCAAAGGAAATAGGTATAAGCTTAAGCTTCCACCTGTCACTTTCCTTGTCTGTCTACTAATAGCCGGACTTGGCTGGGCAATTGTGAATGTTTCTAAAGAGTATTCCGTTACATTAAGTTATAAAGTGGTTTGTACCGAATTGCCTAAAAATGTTGATTCAGTCTTATTGTCCGATTCAATAGTAAATCTTACTTTTAATACAAAAGGTCTTAACTATTTGAATCCTAAATTTTCTGAAGAAAACAGGCTGCTATTCTTGTCGGTTAAATCTTTGATTCATAATAAATCAAAAAAATCAAGCTATACCATAAAAAAGAAAGCTTTGAATGAATATATTCAGGAGAAAGCTATTTTTGAACATGATTTTGTTGAAGTAAAAGATCCTGAAGAATTGACTTTATATCTTAAATAAAGTAGGGTATGCAGAAAATTGCTTTAACCGGCGGTATTGGAACAGGGAAAACTTATATTTCAAAGTTTTTTATTGATTTTGGGATTCCCGTTTATTATGCTGACGAAGAAGCAAAAAAATTATATGATGAACCCGAAATAATGACGCTGATTGCAGCTCAATTCGGGGAAAGCGTCTTTACTGATCGTAAAATTGATCTTCATAAACTTGCAAAGCTGCTTTTTGATAATTCAGTTAATATTAACCGAATAAACGAAATTATTCATCCAATTCTGATGGAACGCTTTAATAAGTGGGCTGAATTACAAAATAGCCAATATGTGATGCTGGAATCGGCAATCGTCTTTGAGGCAGGGTTGGATCATTATTTTGATTTTATTATCGCGGTTGATGCTCCTTTTGATCTCCGTCTCAATCGTTTAAGGGAAAGAAATCCTTCTTTTTCAGAAGAAGATTTTAGAAAAAGAATTAATTCTCAAATGGAGCAGTCTCTTAAATGTGAGAAAGCAGATCTGGTTATTATGAATAGCTGATGATGATTATTTATATTACAAATCATCGGTAAGCATCTCTCCCCTTGGATTTCGAATGGTATATTTGGTGAATCTTTCATCTGCATCAAAGCCATCACCTATATTGACGGTCCCATCTGCTTTGATTTGTCGAACCTCTGACTCGGAATAAATCCTTTTATGTTTTTTATCCCAGATAATAACTTCAGTTTCAATAGTTTCACGTTTTATCAAATCTTTAATTACCACATTACTTCTGGCTTCCATTCGTTCAGATTTATCTTCACTGATGGCATAATCGGCAGTTAGGACAGACTGTCTATTCCCCTCATTGTCAAAAGAAGTGATGGTGATGCCTTTAGGGCAATCCATATAAGGTTTATCAATCAGATATTTATTGAGGAGTGGTGCGTACAAAATAAAAGAAGTACGACCGGAATCGCTGAAAATAATCTCAATATCAGTAGCTGACTCATCAGGAAATCTCCCATTATATTCTTTTGGGGCAATTTTCTTGAATTCATCAGAGCAAGAAATAAAAAACACCATCCCTATGACAATAAAGATGGTGGTTTTCAAGAACGAATTCATTCTATTATTAATAATAAAATATAAAAGATTAACGAACAGTAGTATTTTCCTGAATCCAACAACCTACATGATAGGAATCTCCGGCATTTAATCCTCTTTTAAATTTTTCTTCCTTATTAGGATAAGATAATCTGGCTCTTTTAGCATTGGCATTCTCAGCACAACTGGGGTCAACAGCAGCTGCTTTATTATATTTGTCTGCAGCAGCCCAATTGTTAGCATAAGGAGTATTGTCTCCGCCGGAGCATAATGCACCTGAGTTGGCGTAAAGGTCACCGATTAAGATATAAGCATTCCCGAAATTAGGTTTAATTTTTATTGCACTATAAGCTGCTGCACGAGCTTCAGAGTAATTTCCTTTAAGTTGTAAGGCAAGTCCAAGCATATAATAAGGGTTAACTTTCTGCTCATTCGTTTCATACAACTTTATTGCTTCATTAAAATACTCAATTGCTTTATCAATTTCGTTTGATTTTAAGGATAAATTGCCCATAAAGTAGGCAGATTGAGCACCGGGTTCAGCCTGATGAAGAATTGCCAAAGCTTCTTTGAAAACTTGAGAATCGGTACATCCCTTTTTAAACATTGTACTTACAATTTTCTTAATTACCGGCATGTTTTCCTTATTCATTTCTAGTTTTTTGCTATATACCTGAACTAAAACGTGACAAGGAGCATAGGGAGAAAAAATACCGTCAATGTTGCTCAGGGTTTTCGTGTAATTGGAAACAAGTTTCATTTGTCTGGCAGTGTCGGCAGTAAGTGACTTATATCTTTTATCATATTCTATTTTCGTGATTTGACCAAGTGTGAGTGCAGAATCCAGATTTGCTAAATTGGGAAGTTGCTTTTCGTATTGTTTGTATGCATTATTGATGGCATCATCAATATATTCAGTAGCTCTTTCATATGCATCAATGATGATAGTAGTGTCTTTTCTCACTTTAACCATTCCTTCAGCAGTTTTGAAATATACATCCCAGATATTGGGTTGTGTTTCGGCCTTTTCAAGTTCAACGGATTGTACAAACCATTCGTATGCTTGTTGATAATTAGCATTGCGGTAACGCATGGTGTTAAATGCCTTGAATCCAAGTCCATTTCCTTCAGTATAATTGTCCGGAAAATAAAGATGACGAACTTCGTATGTCCACAATAAGGTATCAATATATCTTTCTCTTTGTAAAGAGTCTTTTTCATCTTTAATAAGTTTGTCAAGCATTGTTTGAGAATAGACAAAAATTCCATTCCAGGAACAGGGACATTGAGCTACAAGATTTTGCCAGGAATGATAGGCATCCCGATACATTTGTTGTTTATAAAAAGTGTTGAAAGAGGTTATATCCTCAAGACATTTTAAAGAATCCGCCTCTGTTTCTCCATATTTATATTTGCAAGGTGTTGTTTGTGCCACAATACCATAACTTGCTACAAACATGACGGCTAATAATACTAATCTTTTCATTTTTTTTGTTATGATTTATTTATAATACTAATTAATTAACTGATAAAATGTTGAAATATTATTCCAATTTAACTCTTTGATACCATTTTTCCTGCAAGATAAAACTAATAGAGAACTTGAAATAATTCTGTAAAATCAAATCTTTTTTGACTGTTCCCATCTGACCGAATTCAGCCATAATGTTTAGAGATGATTTTGAAGTAAAGCTTTTTAAAGGGAACCCTATACCCAAAGTAAAGGCATATTCTGAAATAGGAGAGTTGTGGATGCTAAAATAACCTGTTGAATATTTGGCTCCGGCGCGAAAACTTATCCTGTTTATGTATTTAGTTGACAGGGGATCAGCAGTGTATTGCAATCCCACGGCTCCAATGAGAGCATCCTTTAATGAATCAGATTTTCCCATTAACTCATATTTAGACCAATTTTGCCAGGATAGATCAATTCCAACAAGAAGTTTATCTTTAAAACAATAGGATAATCCGGCACCGATAGTTTGAGGTAATTTAAGACGCCCTTTTGTCCCCACCTTGTTTAAGACAGTGTCATAACTTCTAGTACTGCTGTATGCATCTTCGTAAAAATTAATCAGTAAATTTTCACGGGCCCAAATATAGGCGCTGTTTTCGTATACAATTCCTATTCCCAGCTTGTGTTTTTCTTTTATAGTATGAAAATACTGTAGTCCAGCGGAAAAATAGATACCATCAACATAGATTGAACGTGCAATTCGGGTATTATAAAAATTATCACCATTGAATTCAACATATCGGATTGAACTAAGGGTGCCAAACATGTAAGAAGTATTGATTCCTAAAGAAAGGCCTTTCCATATTTTGAAAGCATTGCCCCAAAAAAGTTGCATAAGCCCACCCTCGCCATTATAAGTGTAAGTATAGTCTTCGTATGCATCATATACTTTGTATCCCATGTCACTAAAAGGAACAATTCCTACAGTGGTACGCCAGTTCTTGACAACAGGCAATCCCATCATAAGATAATTTGCTCTTGCATAGGAGGTTCTTTGGGCCAAAGTGGTGGTTTTTAATTTTCCACTGATTACAGACAATGAAGCATCTGCAATAAATGAAAGAGAATCAAAAGCAACATAAGATGCCGGGTTTTTAAAATTTATATATAAAGGATTTTGTAAAGCATAACCAACGCCCCCCATAGATGCCATTGTCCCATTGGTTATATTTGTCAACAATCCAACACCATAGCCCGAATAGGGAGAATTAATTTCATTTTGAGAATTCACTTTTTGAACAAAAATGGATGACAAAATGATAAATAAGAATAGAAGTTTAGTTATTTTCAACATTAAATTTCAATATTTTATGTAATCCACAGAGGATAAAACTTGAGCCGACAAATATCGTATTTTTTATTGAATTTTGCAAGTAATCTGAATCTCCTCCTGAGATAACTATTTTTAGGTCACTATAGTTTGTTTTGTAATTACTGATAAAGCCGTTAATTTCATAAATAACCCCATTGATAACGCCACTCTTAATAGATTGTTGTGTAGAATGTCCAATAAAATAATTAATTTCTTTTTTTGATAATAACGGAAGGCGATTTGTGAATTCATGCAGGGCTTTGAATCGCATTTCTATTCCGGGTGAAATAGATCCTCCCAAATAGTTGCCTTCTTTGGTAATGAAATCAAAAACAAGACAACTTCCCGCTTGGATAGATAAAATATGGTAGCCCGGGAAATTGGAATATGCGGCCACGGCATTTGCAATTCTGTCAAGTCCAAGCGTTTGAGGGTTTTCATATTCTATTGATATGGGTAGTTTGGAGTTATATGAGAAGGGGAAATAGTGGCTATTAGACTGCAAATATTTTTTAATTTCATCATATTCTTTTCCTACTGAGGAAAGAATAGAACGTTCGATTTTAAAAAAATCGAAAAATTCCATAACATTATTAATAGTTATATTCTTGAAACATTTGTAATATACCATATCTCCTTCTTCAGAAAAAAGGGCCGCTTTATGGAAACTGTTACCTATATCAATTGCCAAATCCATCTTAATAAACTTTGAGTACAAATATACAAAATAAATGTTATTTTTGTAACACTAATAAATTACTAACAATGCTCGACGAAACCTTCTACAGAATTGCGCTGCAATATCAAGATACTTTAGGGAATAAAGTAATAAAGAAATTGATCCAACATTGTGGCAGTGCACAATCACTTTTTGCAACTTCCCCTAATTCTTTTTTTAGAAAAAACATTTTAGGAAAAACCCTACTTAAACCTGTTCTTACCGATAAAATTTATTCTCTTGCAGAGAAAGAATATAAATGGATAGAGAAACATGGGGTTAATCTTTGTTTTTTTACGGATGAAAATTATCCCAAAAGACTCAAAAATTGTAATGATTTTCCATATATGTTTTATTATAAAGGAGATGGGTTTTTTAATAGATCAAAAGTTGTGGCGGTGGTTGGAACACGGAGTGCCTCTGATTATGGGTGTGATATTGTGAAAAAAATAATTTCTGAAATAGCAGGATATGATATTTCTGTGGTAAGTGGACTGGCAATGGGTATTGATACTATGGCCCATGAACAATCACTCTCTTTCGGCTTGAATACAGTGGCAGTTCTTGGCTCCGGACTCGGGGTTATATATCCACCTTCAAATATCAAACTGGCAAATCGCATTATTGAATATGGCGGAACTATTATTTCTGAATTTCCGCATGATATGATTCCCGACAAGATTAATTTTCCTAAAAGAAATCGTATTATTGCCGGAATGGCAGATGCTACTATTGTTGTGGAAACGGCCAAAAAAGGGGGTAGTGTCATTACGGCTTATCTGGCCCATTCTTATAACAGAGACGTATTTGCTGTTCCGGGTTCAATCTTTAACCCTCTTCAGGATGGATGTCATGAGTTGATTCGCTCCAATATTGCCTGTCTGCTCAATTCGGGAGAACATTTGATTGAAATGATGGGATGGAATTCTTCTCCTCCCAAAGCAGTCCAACGAGAGCTTTTTGTTGAACTGGATGAAAACGAAGAAAAAATTGTAAAAATCATTAAAATGCATCAAGATATTTCTGTTGATGAAATTATTCAATGTTGTAATGAATTAACTCCCTCCAAAGTTGCCGGACTCTTATTGGGACTCGAATTAAAAGGAGTGGTGGAATGCAAACCCGGGAAAATCTATAGATTATGATTTATTTAAATATATACCAGTAACCGGATGGAAACGAGTAATTGCCAAAATGAGGTGGGATAGATTTGTACGTGTTGAGGTGGGATAGTTCCGGTTACTGTGTATATTGAACAAATATGCCGCAACAAAAATAATAATTTAATAGTTAATTTTTATATTGTTTATAAAAAAGTTATCAACAATCTGTTAACAACAATAAAATTAATTTACTTATTTTGCCAATTGTAAATAGAAATCATTAAATAATTAACTTTTTTTCAAGAATGTCATCAATGATTTTTTTGACTATTTTTGCTTCGTTAAATAACGTTATATGAACTCCCCGAATTTTTTTTTAACTCACTTAAATGATTCTCAGCAAGAGGCTGTTAAAATTATAGATGGTCCTTTAATGGTGATTGCAGGTGCCGGATCAGGAAAAACCAGAGTGCTTACCTATAGAATTGCTCACATGCTGACTCAAGGTATCAACCCCTATCGAATATTGGCCCTTACTTTTACAAATAAGGCTGCAAATGAAATGAAGGAACGAATTTTTAATCTTGTGGGAGATGCTCAGGCAAAATCTGTCACTATGGGAACATTTCACTCTGTATTTTATAGGATTTTGAGAGTGGAATGTGAAAAAATTGGTTATACCAAAAATCTAACCGTTTATGATACAGATGATTCAAAAGGGGTGATTAAATCTATTGTTAAAGAACTGAATCTTGACCCTAAACTTTACATGGCAAATATTATTTTGAGTAGGATTTCTGCTGCAAAATCCAATCTGCTTTCTGCTCAGGAATATGCAAGCAGTCATGAAATTATCGAGGCTGATGTGAGATGCGGGCGCCCACTTATTGGGGATATTTTTATTCGTTATGATAATCGACTGAAGAAATCAAGTGCGATGGATTTTGACGATTTGCTTTATTACATGAATGTTTTGCTCAGAGATTTTCCTGAGATGCTCTATAAATACCAAAATCGTTTTCAGTATATTTTAGTGGATGAATATCAGGATACAAATTTTGCTCAGTATATCATCATCAAAAAGCTGGCTGCAGCACATCATAATATTTGTGTTGTGGGAGATGATGCCCAAAGTATTTATGGCTTTCGCGGTGCAAACATCCAGAATATTCTGAGCTTTAAAAAAGACTATCCTGAAGCGGTAGTCGTAAAGCTTGAACAAAATTATCGTTCTACTCAAAATATTGTCAATGCCGCAAATGCCATCATCAAAAATAATAAAGATCAGCTTTATAAGGAAATATGGACAGGAAATGGGGAAGGTGATAAGATTAAAATTGTGCAATCAAACAGCGACTCAGATGAAGCTCAGTTTGTAGCGGGCACTATTTTTGAACTTAAATTTACATATCAACTCAAAAATAGCGATTTTGCAATTCTATACCGTACAAATTCGCAGTCGCGGGCATTGGAAGAAGCTTTGATAAAACGACATATTCCCTATGTTATATACGGAGGGCTCTCTTTTTATAAAAGAAAAGAGATAAAAAACATCCTGGCCTATTTTCGTTTAGCGATCAATCACTATGATGAAGAATCACTTCTTAGAATTATCAATTACCCTCAACGTGGAATTGGCGCAACCACTATTGACAAGCTTCTGGTAACGGCAAACGAGAGCAACCAAAGAATATGGAATATTATTGAAAATCCGGACCAATACAATTTGGATGTTAATGTGCCAACTAAGGCAAAACTTAAGGATTTTGCCCTGCGTATCAAGGGTTATTCAGCCATGATTACTACTACAGATGCTTATGAGATGGGAAAGCATATTGCTTATACCTCAGGTTTAATGCAGGATTTAAAAGATGATATCACAGAAAAGGAAAGAGTAGAAAATGTAGAAGGGCTTCTTGATTCAATGAAAGAGTTTTCTGAAAGAGAACCAGAAAGTGAATTCAATGAAGAAACAGGAGAATTAATTCAGGATTATTTTCCCTCATTAGATAGATTTATTGATAGTATTGCTTTATTGACTGATGTTGATAACAGTGGGGATATAAATCAGGATAAAGTGAAATTAATGACAATTCACTCTGCCAAAGGATTGGAATTTGACTATGTTTTTGTTACCGGAATGGAGGAAAATCTCTTTCCCTCATCCCTTTCTTTAGGAACTCGCTCTGAACTGGAAGAAGAACGTCGTCTTTTTTATGTTGCCATTACCCGTGCAAAGAAGCAATTAACTCTTACTCATTCCAAAATGCGCTATAAGTATGGATCTCCTCAGTTTTGTGAACACAGTCGCTTTATTGATGAAATTCCGGTTCAATTTATTAATCAAACTCACAAAGCTTCGTCAGGAAAAGAATTCTTTGAAAGACAAACTTCGGATTTTAATTTCCACAGAAACAACCTTACTCCAATCAATAAGTTGACGGATTCAAATCGGGTTATAAAAAGTAAGATTGTGGAGGCTCCGAGCTCATTTGGAAAAGATGCCATGATAGAAGATATCTTTCCCTCTTTAAGAATTTATCATGCTAAATTTGGATATGGCAATGTATTAAGTACTGAAGGATCCGGTCAGGATAAAAAAGCTGTGATAAAATTTGATACCGTTGGAGAAAAAACGTTGCTGCTTAAATTTGCAAAATTAATTTTACCCAAAGAATGAAATTCAGAACGGAAATCCCAAGACCTGAATATCCTTTTCTGGTAGGATATGAAAGCAAATCTATTTTCATGGGTTCTTGTTTTTCAGACCATATTGGCAATTATTTGAAAAATAACGGGTTTCCTGTTTTATCAAATCCTTTTGGCATTTTGTTTAATCCTGCATCTATTGTCAATGCTCTTAAAATGGCAATCAATCCTGATTTATTTAATGATACTTTTTACTCTTTTTATGATGAAAATTGGATAAGTTTTGCTCATCACGGAAAATTTTCCAATCCTGATAAATTGCTTTTTTTAGAAAACATTGAAAATCAACTTAAAAACACAAACCTCTTTCTCAAAAACACCAATTTCCTTTTTATTACTTTTGGAACAAGTTATGCTTATTTGCACAAAAAAAATAATATTATTGTTTCAAATTGTCATAAGATTCCAGCACGTGAATTTGAAAAAATCCGTCTTGATACTGAAGAAATAGTGACTTCTTTTGATTTTTTGTTTGAATGGATAATAGATCATAATCCTGAAATGAAAGTACTATTTACTGTCAGTCCCGTGCGCCATTTGGGAGATGGTTTTCATGAGAATACCTTAAGCAAATCAATCTTGCATTTGGCAGTTGATAAAATGGTAGACAATAAAACAGTATTCTACTTTCCCTCTTATGAAATAATACAGGATGATTTGCGGGATTATCGCTTTTATGCTTCGGATCTTTGTCATCCGGGAGACAATGCCATAGAATATATGGAAGAAATGTTTGCCGATTCTTTTTTTTCTGAGGAAACGAAAAAGAGATTAAAAGTTATTGAAAAGGACAATAAATTTAAATCTCATAAAGTTATAAAGAGACTTTAATTTTTATTCAAATTAAAAATTTATCAAGATGAAAAAAGTTTCTTTTTTACTTATTGTTATGGCAATTATGACAACTTCTATGATTTCATTACAGGCACAAGTTCCATACAAACACAGTATTGGAGGAGTTGTGGGATCCTATTATGGGGTATCATATAAGACTTTCCTTTTAGATGATTTTTCTCTTCAGGTAGATTGTGGAACTAAATTTTTACATTATTGGACTTTTGACTTAAACCCGAATTTGATGTTTGAGAAAGAGATTAAGAATATTGGACTGTACTGGTTTGTTGGGGGTGGGGCAAGTTTAGGATTTGGCTATTATTATATAGATTTCGCTTTCAAGCTAGGTCTTAATGCTATTGGCGGAATAGAATATAAATTTGCAAAAATTCCCTTAACCTTACAGGCAGATGTAAGACCCGGATTTGGGACAAGCTTTAGTAGAAGCGGACCTTATCCGTTTTTTGACTGGGCTACTTGCGCAAGTGTGAGATATACTTTTTAAGGAAGAATTCTATCACTATTTTTGGAAATAAAACTTTCCCATCCACTGAGTTTTTGCCCGCCAATGGTAATTTTATTTTGTAGAAAATGACAGACTGCAACAGCCAAAGCATCGGTTGCATCATAATAATTTGAACATTCCGGAATAGGATACATTCTTTTAAGCATGGCAGCTACTTGCTCTTTGGTTGCATTTCCGTTTCCGGTTATCGATTGTTTTATTTTGCGCGGCAAGTATTCAGATACCTCCATGCCATTGTGGATGCAGGCAGCAATGACCACTCCCTGAGCACGTCCTAATTTAAGCATTGACTGAGCATCTTTCCCAAAAAAAGGAGCTTCAATGGCTAAAAGAGTGGGATGATATTTTTCAATTATCTCAACAGTGGATTCAAATATTTTTTTTAGTTTTTCACTTTGATTAAGTAAACGGGACATCTTAATCACTCCCAAATCCACCATTTCAGTTTTTTTGAAATTGACTTTCAGCAAAGCATAGCCCATAATCGTAGTTCCGGGATCGATACCCAATATCAGTTGTTCTTCCATAAGGTCAATTTCTTTTCGTGGTAATCTATCAAAGCACAGTGTTTAGCAAGAAAATCTCCTCCGATAATTCCATGAACTTCGGGTAATTTAATAGAACGATATGCCATATTTATGTTTTCCAGATCAATAAGCACTACTTTGTAATCATTAATTTTTAGATTACCCACTTTAAAATTCTGGATTACGGTAATTTTACTCTCAAAATCGGAACTTCCAACCCCGACATTCATTCCGTCATTGTCAGTAATGTGAGCATTTTGATTTAGTGATTTAATAAAATTAAGGTCAAAGCAACTGTGTGATGCTCCGGTATCTATTACCAAATGAACCGGAATTTTTTCAATTTTTCCCTTAATAATAATATGAAAATTGTCAGGTTCCAGCTCTAACAGTTTAAATTTGATTGTAAATTGTTTTTTCATTGAGAGTTATCGGTAAAAAAACAGAGAAATTACATCCATCTTTTTCGGCGAAAAGAGAAAAGAAGGCCGATAATTACGCCTACACAGAGAGCCATAATTATCCAAAAAGCATAAGACAAATGACCGAAAGGAAGTTTCACATTCATTCCATAAAGTCCGGTTATAAAAGTAAGTGGCAGTACAATAGTTGAAATAATGGTCAGAACACGCATGATTTCATTAGTTTTATTTGCCTGTAAAGAATCAAAAGTATTGGAAAGTCCTGCTACCAATTCGCCGTAGTCGTCAATCATATCCCACATTTTTTGGTAAAAGTCAAGGATATTTCCCCAGTAGTCTTCCATATCTTCGGCAAAACCTCTCACTTCCCCGGATTCAAATTTATGAAATAGTCGGAGTTGAGGTTTAAAAATGGTATTGAGTTGAATTATATTTTTTCTAAAACGTGAAATCTGTTCAATAATTTTCTCTGATTTAGCTTCAAAAAGCTCTCGGTTAATAAAGTCAATTTCAGTGCCCATCCGTTCTACAAGAAGAAATGTTTCTTTCATCATTCTGTAAAGCACTTTATATAAAATGGCATCACTGGTTCCGCTAATCGCATCTTCTTCAAGTTCTTCAGGATTAAGTTTTATCAAGTTAAAGAGATCCTGAACCACATAATGGGAATTGGCAACCGTGATAATAAAATCCTGTCCCCAGAATATTTTAGTTTCTTCTGTTTTGACCAAACTAGTTCGTTTGTCCAATAAAGGGAAATGGAGAACTAAAAAGAAATAATCATCGTAGATGTCAATTTTGGGACGTTGAACAAAACTGGAGCAGTCATCAATATCCAAGGGGTGAAAATGGAAGTTATCTCTTAAAAAATCCAAATCCTCAACAGTTGGATTTGTAATATGGTGCCATTTTAGCGTCCCAAAACTAATGGTATCAACCATCTAAACCTCCTTTCCTCTTTGGAAAAATACTAATTTCTACATTCCGTTAAATCAATTTTTTTTTGACGTGCAAATGTATAAAAAAAAATGATGTTTTTTTAACATGAGATGAAAAAGAAATTCTTTATTTAAAATCCGTAATCATTCCAAATTACTTTGCGTTAGTGATTGGAGCGATCCGGAACGCCCTGATAAATAAGATAATGACATAAATGTCGGCTATTAAAATTTGCATTGATAACAGGACATTTTTATATGGAAAAAAAGTGTACCTTTGCCGCCAATTTAAAACGGACGTCGAAAACGTATTCCCTTGTTCAAATTCTAAAGGCAGTGCCTTTGCTAACAATAGCTTACACGTCAAAATAACGATAAGGAATTTTCGAGAAAATACAGTGGACGTGTAAACAAATTTTATGATAACATTTCAAAACTTAGGATTACAAGAAGAAATCCTGACAGCAGTAACCGGACTCGGTTACGAATTACCTATGCCTATTCAGGAGCAGGTAATCCCCTTTATTATGAACGAAACTACCGATTTGGTAGCTATGGCCCAAACCGGAACCGGTAAAACAGCAGCCTTTGGCTTACCTATCTTAAATATGGTAGATCCTGACAATCAATCTATTCAGGCTCTGATATTAGCGCCTACACGCGAACTTTGTGTTCAGATATCCAATGACTTAAAAAGCTATTCACAGTTAATGCCTGCAATTAAGGTTGTTCCCGTATACGGTGGAGAAAGCATCGTTACGCAGATGCGTCAACTTGAACAAAAGCCACAAATTTTGGTGGCAACTCCCGGTCGTTTGATAGATTTTATTGAACGTAAAAAAGTAAAACTTGACAATATTCTTTTTTTAGTCTTGGACGAAGCTGACGAAATGCTCAATATGGGTTTCCAAGACGCAATTGAGACCATCTTAAGCACTACTCCCAAAGATCGTCGCACACTGTTATTTTCGGCTACCATGCCTGCCCCTGTATTTCACATTGCCAAGAAATATATGAGTCAATATTGTGAAATATCTGTCGGAAACCGCAATGCAGGTGCTGAAAATGTTGAGCACAAATACTATGTGGTTCAGGCTCGTAACCGCTACTTGGCGCTAAAACGTATTGTGGATATGAATCCTGACATTTACGGAATCGTATTTTGCCATACCCGTCAGGAAACGAAAGAGATTGCCGACAAACTCATGCGTGATGGCTATGATGCCGATGCGCTTCACGGTGATTTGAGTCAGATGCAAAGAGATTTGGTTATGAATAAGTTCCGTCTCCGCAATCTTCAGATTCTTGTGGCAACCGATGTGGCTGCTCGAGGACTTGATGTCAGCGACCTTACTCATGTTATCAACTATAATCTTCCTGATGACAATGAGATTTATACTCACCGAAGCGGTCGAACCGGGCGTGCCAATAAATCCGGAATCTCCATTTCTATTATTCATACCAAAGAAGTAAGAAGACTTCACGAAATTGAGAAGTTGGTACAGAAAGAGTTTAAGCAGGAACAAATTCCTTCCGGGATAGAAGTCTGCAAACGGCAACTTTTCTTTCTTATTGACCGAATGGAAAATGTTCAGGTCAATAATGAACAGATAGACCCTCTTTTAACTCAGATATACAAAAAGCTGGCATATCTGGACAAGGATGAGATTATCAAACGATTTGTTTCAGTGGAATTCAATCGATTTCTGGAGTATTACAAAGATGCCGTGGACCTCAATGTTTTTGAAAGTGACAAATCTGATAAGTATGATAAAAAAGAAGGTCGACAAGGCAAAAAGAAGGGCGAACGTTCTTCGCAGCGTAGCAATCGTGTTCGCTTGAAGATAAACGTTGGAATGTCTCAGAATGCTTCTCCAAGGTCGATATTAGACATTATCAATACTACTACCAAAGAGAAAATAAATGTCGGCAAGATTGAAGTAAGCAGCAAAAATTCATTTTTTGAAATTTATGACGATCAGCTTTCAAAAGTACTGGGAGCTTTTAACCGCAATGGTGGTAATGATTTTAGAGTAACTGTTGTCGAAGATTCAGGGAGAAATATTGATGGGGAAAAACCACGATATAATTTTCATGATAAACGAAGTTTCAGGGCGGGAGAAAAAAAGAAACAAAGTTCCTCAGAGAGGAGTTTCAGAAGAACCCGCTAACTAATATGTGATTAATTCTATTGAAGATTTTAATATACTTCCGTTAGAATACCCATTTCTTTGACTCTTTCTGCAATGATTTCCAATTGTGGTTTTGAGATTTTTATCAGATGATTGGCAGGGGTTTCCCTATCTAATGAATAGAGCATTACTTTTTTGGGAGCGATCTCCTTAATATATAACAACCACTTTTCAAGATTTGCATCGTCGGTGTTGTCAAATGTCATTCCGTCAATGGTCCCTTTCAGAAAAAGAGTCTGGATGATGAGATTTTGCTTAAAATTCTTTAAGTGAAAAATAACATCAGTTAATGATATAGGCAAAATAGGTCTGTTAATAAGTTGAAACAGTTCTTCGATACCGGCATCTAACTTTAAGATAGGATTTTCAATTTTTTTCAATGCTTCTCTTACACTTTCCTTATAGAGTTGTGTGGAATTTGAAAGACAGGTAATAGGAATTCCGGGATAATAGCGATTCCTAATAAGAATCAGTCCATCAATAATTTCTCCAAAATCAGGATGCAGAGTGGGTTCTCCGTTTCCTGAAAAAGTAATACTATCAATCTGAATTTTATCATCACTGCACTTTTTCAATTTAGAATCCAGTGCATCCAATATTGTTTTAAGAGGATAAAATTGAGTAGAGTCAATATTTTTTTCCAAAGTCCAACCGCATTCACAATAAAGGCAGTTAAACGAACAAATTTTCTCTGTGGTGGGCAAGACGTTTATTCCGAGAGAGCTTCCCAATCTTCTGCTGTGTATAGGTCCAAATACTATAGATTCCCAAAGAAACATGATTATATGATTTTATAAAATAAAAAATGTGATTGCAAAGATAAATATTTTGCTGTGAATAATTTTTTTCAAAAAAAAATTATTCTATATAAATAATTTTTATTTTTGCATTATTAATAGTAAATAATAGTTGGAATTTACGATAATATAATTGAAAAACTAAAAATAATAAAAAAAAACGTTAGATTTCTTTCGTTTATAAACAAATGGAATCCGGTCCTACGTTTTTTTGAGTAGAATTAATCCGCTTCAAGGACTAAAGTGGGGAAAGGATATGACAAAAGAGAAATCTAAATCTCTAAAAAAAAAGATGAGGAAGCCGAAAATCAATAAGAGTAGGCAAAAAACAACCAAAATTATTAATATGAAAGAAATAGCAAAATTATTAGCATTAGCTATGTTTATTATGGTGGCATTTGCCGCTTGTGATCCAGAACCAGAACCAGAGCCAGAACCGGAACCGGAACCAGCTGCAGCTCTTGCAATTAACTTTGATGGCACCACATGGGATGCCGATGAAACTACCATTCAGGGAGAAAATTATGATGATTACGGTATTTTATTTTTTACTGCATACAAGTTTGCCTCAATGGATACCGTTCCATTTGTAGCTGTACAAATGCCTAATGCTACCGGAACTTTCTCTACAGAAGAATCAAATTATTATATGGTTCAGTATTGTGAGGAATTTATGTTTGAATATAATGGTTACACTTATTGTGACTGGTTATCAGACACTGGCTCTTATAATGTTACTGAAGTTGATTTGACTAATTTAAGCACAAGTTTTGTTTTCACAGGAACTATGTGGAATGCCGGTGATTATATGGTAAATGGTGCAGAAGAAGTTATTGTTCCTCTTACTATTACAGGTACCGATATGTCAATTTTGGCTGCTACCAAGTTAATGAGATCTCCTGTTCGTAAACTTGAAAGATAATCACAATTATCTTTCCATTGAATTATTAATCAATGGATTATAAAAAAAGAGCCTTGTTTATCAAGGCTCTTTTTTTATTACCAGGCTCCGTCAAAGATTGTCCAAATTAAATCCCCTGTTTCCCAAGCTGTTTCAACTGCTTTATTGCCACAGGAATTGCTGTAATCCGTCAGAAGACGGATGGCATTTTCATGTTCACCATTATTGTAAAGAAGTAATGCTTTGTTTTCAATTTGATTTTGATCGGTAAAGAATTGTTTCTGCATTGGGTTCCATGCATTGTCAACAATCTTGTGCATATCTCCCCAACGTTGAGCTGTAATCGTTCCTAATCTGTTGAAAGCCCACCAGGCGGATTCTTTGCTAAAACCGGTTTTTCTTCCACATGTCTGATAAGAATTTGGAAAATAATTGATAGATCCGTAAAAGGGAACATAAATTGATGAAGCAACATTATCCAGTGCAAACCAGCACACTCCCCCGATTTCATCAGGTAGAAAGTTACGGCATTGAATGATGGTTGCGTAAACAGTGAAATGAACGGCAATAGCTCTTTCTCCCCGCCAGTGCCAACCACCGTTGATTTTATGCAACTTTAATTCATCGGATTTCATGAATGGATTTGCCAAAGGTGAGATGATAGTTTTGCCTTGATTGTCAGTGACTGTCAGAGTTTTGCGCATATCGTATTCGGTACCTTCGTAGTAGTCTTTAAAAATGCTGACCATTTTTTCCAAAGTAACCAACGTGTCCGGTTTGACGGAGAAAGGATAATTTTCGGCATTAGGATCAAACTTCTGTGAAGGAGCCACAAGGTCAAAGACTCTCCATTCTCTTCTTCTGCAGGCTAACATAGCCCGACTGTCTGGGGCATAGGCATAAGCAAAGCGAAAAACTTCATTTTTTTTATCATACCAGCCATTCTCTTCGGCCAAGGAATGTACATTGTCTGAGGCCATAAAGTAGTCTTTATTTTTTAAATCCATTTCTCTGATTGTAGAAGCATTGGCATTTACTCCAACGTGTCCGTCCGGTACTCTTTGAGCAGCCCATACAGCCCCAACTTTATCTTTACCGGGGCCTAAAATTTCAAAATGCCAAACTTCATTTTTATCAGCAATAGTTAAGCACTCCCCGGCATCGTTCCAACCATATTTTTTCAATAATTCTCCTGCAGTTCTGATGGCATCTCTGGCAGTAGAACAACGCTCCAGCATCAACATACAAAGGCAACTGCAATCAATCAATCCTTTGTCGGATTTTAATTCCGGTCGGCCCCCGAAAGTCGATTCTCCAATAGCAAGTTGCTTTTCATTTAAACAGGGATATGCTGAATTGAAATATTGATAAGTATGCGAAACTTCAGGAATCTCTCCCGTTTCAACAAATTCGTAATAGGGCATTTTTCCGAATTCATTAGCGGCAGCCTGGCGACGATAGAGTTTTTTCATAGTCCCCTCAGTATAATCTTTGGCTTCTGTTACCGATATGTTGGTTCTGCTTCGTCCGCTGTCGTCAGTATGGGAAGTCATTACCGATCCATCTTTGGAGGCATTTTTACCCACGGTAACCGAGGTGCATTCGGTAGTAATGTCATCTACAAAATTAAAACTTACTTGTCCAAATAGTGAAAATGAGAACATGTAAATGAAAGTAAAAAGTAATCTCTTCATAAATAGTTTTGTTTATTAAATAATTAATCTCTCTTTTTTAATCAGATGGTCTATTATCTGCTATCATGAAACTTTCAACTGCCATATTCTGTTTTTTTATAGTGATATTCATGAGATCGCCATCCTTATTTTTGTTATTTAAATAAGTTGAACATGAATATAACTTAGGCAGAAGAGTGTCACTTCCGATAATATTATAGTTGATTGTAAATTGATTTTTTTTGGAATAAATATAAATCGCGGCTTCGTTGCATATGGATCGGGAGAACATATTCTGAGGATCCTGCATATTGAGACTGTTTTTTTCGACATTAGCAATCACAGCCAATAGATCATTGTTTTTGATATTCTCCCTTTTTATAAACCGGTATATAGCAGCTTGGGGGTTTTCAATTATTTTCTTTTGCATCTCTTCGGGGTTGCGGCAGACAGTATATTTTCTTCCCGATTTTAATTCAATATATACTTCCCATTTCAAATTCTGATAACATATATTTCTTCCTGAAAATGAACAAGTTTCATAAAGATCAGGGGAGTAGATCAGCGAGTGTTCCGGAATTCTGTCAAAAACTTTTTCTTGTGACATTTCATTAATCAGATTAAAACGATTTTGACTATGTTGCCAGTCCCTACTCAAATGGTCATTGGAATAGCTTGTCATTATGGAAATATAAAACACAAGAGATATCATGATGGCAAGTACAGGGTATTGTAACCACCTTTTTTTTGAGGCAATCTTGTATAAACCAAACAAAGCCAAAGTGAATGACAAGGTTATTCCAAAATAAGAATAAAAGGTAGTGACATAGCCGTTTAGATAAGAATATTCACTATTGTATTTGTCGGCAATGGCAACAAGAAAATGAGAAAAAATTGCGAAAAGAAAAGAAAATAATATACCGAATCCTATTTTTTTCCATGTAATAGCTGTTTTATTTTTTATTAAAATAAAGAAAAACAAGATTGACTGGATAATAGCATTGATTATCCATAAAAGAGAAGAATGAGTAAGAATATACCAAAAATTATTCTTATGTCCTTCGACCAAAAGCGAGTTGGCACTGATGATATCCTGATTAAGGTTAAACACTTTGGTCGGTAGGGCAGCATTGTTATATTTTAAAAGAATTTTATAAAAATTGCTCCAATTAAAATCATTGGCAAAAGAGCTGCCATTATAAAAACCATCGGGAGTTCGGATACAGGCACGAAATGAAAAATAGACTATAAGGTAAATGATTCCAATGGCAACAAAAGGCATAATTTCTTTGTAAAAAAGCTTGCTTTTAAAAGTATTCAAAGTGCCCCGTTGCTGACAGCTTCTGACAAAAATAAATATTCCGGTAAAGAGCAGAAAAAGAAGATAGGTTTCATAAAATAAAACTGTAACTGCAAATAAAAGCACTGAAGCAATTAGAAATTTGTTTTTTTTGGTCTCAAAATAGCGAAGAAGAAATAAGAGTGATAATAGTGCCAGTGAAAAACTGAAAGTGAAGAAAAGGGGATAGGAAATAATTGGAATGTAATAGTCGGGAGTTACCGATAAAGGAATAATAAGAATCAGAAATGAAAGTAATCCCAACTTGTTAGATTTAAAAATTTTACTTACTAATAAAGCAAAAAGTACAAAAGAGAGCAGTAGGGAGGCATATTGGATTACTTTGGTTAAAAAGAAGTTGTCTCCGATATAGGGCAAACTGTATATGGGTTTGGTAATAAGAAAATAGAATCGTCCGGCACCGTGAGCATATATATTGGCATTTGTAAATAAATCTCCGATTAGCCAAGTGAGGTAATATTCAAGATCATCTCCGGTGGTGAACCCTACCCTAAAGAAAGGTATTAAAGTGATAACGACAGTCACCCCAAATAAGATGAATAAAAGAGTTTTTCCGGATAATAATTTCATTTTAATCAATTAGATGGCAAAAATACATTTTTTACCCAAATTTACTATTCTCTAATTATCCTCGGAAAAATATTTTCCGGATTATTTTTAACGGCTTTCTTAAATATTAGAATATGATTATTAAAGAAAGGCAGAAAACTTTAGAGAGTATTATTTAGTAAAATAATAAACGAGTCGAGAATAATTATAGAAAATAATTGTATTTTTGCAGCACGAAAAAAATGAGGAAAGATTTGTAGTGATTGCAACCTCAAAAAAAAAAATGCTAAAACATTTCCACCTCCTTTTTTTCGATGATGAATTAATAATAACTAAATCAATTTATTATGAGCTATCTATTCACTTCTGAATCAGTATCTGAAGGTCATCCTGACAAAATCTGTGACCAAATTTCAGACGCTTTGCTTGATTCCTTCCTTTCTCAGGATCCGGAATCCAAGGTGGCTTGCGAAACATTAGTTACTACCGGATTGGTAGTATGTGCCGGAGAGGTAACCACTAAGGGTTATGTTTCCGTTGATGATGTTGCAAGGCGCGTTATTAAAAAAATAGGGTATACTAATAGCGACTATCAGTTCGACTATAAGTCATGCGGAGTTCTTTCTGCCATTCATAAACAATCTCCTGATATCAGTCAGGGTGTTAACCGTTCATCATTGGAAGAACAGGGAGCCGGTGATCAGGGAATGATGTTTGGCTATGCATGTAAGGAAATGGATAATTTTATGCCGATTTCTATAGAATTGTCTCATATTTTTTTACAAGAGTTAGCGGCTATCCGTCGCGAAGGAAAAGTTATGACTTATCTCCGTCCGGATTCTAAATCACAGGTAACACTCCAGTATTCTGATGACGGTATTCCTGAACGTATTGATGCCATTGTGGTTTCAACACAACATGATGATTTTGATAAAGAAGAAAAAATGCTTTATACAATTAAAAAAGATATAGAGACTATTTTAATTCCTCGTGTGAAAGCTAATTGTCCTGAATTTGTTCAAAAACTTTTTAAAGACGATTATAAATTGCATGTTAATCCGACCGGAAAATTTGTTGTTGGGGGACCTCACGGCGACAGTGGATTGACAGGACGTAAAATTATTGTGGATACTTATGGAGGAAAAGCTGCTCATGGTGGTGGTGCCTTTTCAGGAAAAGATCCTTCCAAAGTTGACAGATCTGCTGCCTATGCCGCACGACATATGGCAAAAAATATTGTTGCTGCAGGCCTCTGCGACGAAGCTCTTGTTCAGGTGGCTTATGCTATCGGAGTTGCAAAACCCGTTGGTCTTTATATTAATACTTTCAATACTTCTAAAGTTAAAATGACAGATGGAGAAATTTCCAAGAAACTGGATACTATTTTTGATATGACTCCGTTTGCAATTATAAACCGACTTGAACTAAAAAATCCTATCTATGAAGCAACTGCATCTTATGGCCATTTTGGAAGAGATACTTTTGAGCAAGAAGTGGAGGTTAAGTATAACGACAAGGACACATATAGCAGAACAGAAAACGGAGTTGTAAAAATTTTCAAGAAAATCACTTTTTTCCCTTGGGAAAAATTAGATTATGTGGATAGGATTAAAGCGGAATTTGGATTGTAATTAATTACATATCAAATATATATTTCTTTATGAAAGTTTTATCATTTTTTAGGCAGGTATTGCCTCTGATTGTTCTTTTCTTTTCTTTTTCTTCCTTTTCACAGTCAAGTGCAAAAGAGGATGTTTTACTTCAGGTTATGCAAAAAGAACTTGACCGAAACATGAATGTATTGAAACAAAAAGAGATCCCCGTTTATCTTTTAAGCTATCGTATTGAAGAAATTAAGACATACTCTGTAAGTTCTACTTTTGGAAATCTTGACTATTCACGGTATACGGTTGAGAAAATCCTGACCGTACAGGTGAGAGTAGGAAGTAAAAAACTGGATAACTTTCATGAACTTCGGGACGATATGTCCGATTATTTTACTGATTACAGAGAAATTAAATTCCCATTGACTGATGATGTAAAAGCTATTAAACAATTTTTGTGGCGGGAAACTGATCAAGCGTATCGTGATGCAGTTCAGCGTTTTGAAAAGGTAAAAGCGAATGTTGCCGTTAAAGTGGAATCAGAAGATAAATCCCCGGATTTTTCGGATACCGAACCGGAAATTTATTATGAACCTGTTTTGGTTATCAATGATTTTAATCAGGAAGAGTGGATATCTAAATTGTCGAGATATTCAGGTTTATTTACTGAAAATAAAGATATTATAACCGGCAGTGCTTATTTGAAATTTTATATTTCCAGAAAGTATTTTGTCAATAGCGAAGGAAGTGCTATTGTTCAGAATAATAGCTATTCTCATCTTTTTTTAAATGCTAAAACTCAGGCAGAAGACGGCATGGAACTGCCTCTTTATAAAAGCTATTTTGCTCATTATCCGGGTGATTTACCCCAAGGTAATATTATTGAAAATGATGCCAAAAAATTGATTTTTACATTATTATCATTGAAAACAGCTCCTGTTGTCGATTCTTATACCGGGCCTGCTTTGTTGTCAAATGATGCCGCAGGAGTCTTTTTTCACGAAATTTTTGGACATAGAGTAGAAGGTCAGCGAATGAAAAGTGAAAGTGACGGGCAGACTTTTAAAAAGAAATTAAACGAGGTTGTTCTTAATGAAGATATCTCTGTTATCTTTGATCCTACTATTCAGTATTATAAAGGAATTCCTTTGAATGGAAGTTATCTTTATGATGATGAAGGGGTAAAAAGTCAAAGGACGGTCGTTGTGGATAAGGGGGTGTTAAAAAACTTCTTAATGACACGAACCCCAATTGACAGTTTTCCCCAGTCAAACGGTCATGCGAGGGCTGCTGCCGGACTTCAGCCGGTATCACGTCAGTCAAATTTGATTGTTGAAACACAAAAATCATACACAGATGTTGAATTGCGCCAAATGCTAATTGGTGAAGCAAAGAAACAAGGGAAGGATTATGGTTATCTTTTTGCAAAAGTGCAAGGGGGTTTTACTACGACAGGACGTTATTTTCCCAATTCTTTTAATGTTACTCCATTGGAAGTTTACCGTATTTATGTGGATGGTCGCCCCGATGAACTTGTTCGGGGTGTTGATCTGGTGGGGACACCGTTGGCGATGTTTTCAAAAATTGAGGCGATTGGCAATACACCCGGTAATTTTGCCGGCTCTTGTGGTGCCGAATCAGGATCTATTCCCGCAGGCTGTTGCTCTCCTGCATTATTCGTTAAGCAAATAGAAATGCAAAAAAAAGCAAAATCTCAGGATAAACCCCCTATCATTGAAAGAACTTCTCTTGATATTCTTCCTGATGACAACTTTGAGACAGTTGTATTTAATGCTATGCAAGATGAATTGAATAATAATTTGACCAATCTAAAAATTGAAGGGCTTAAATCACCATATTATATCAGCTATTTAGTTTCTGATGCCAAAATGATGGTGGTAGAAAGCTCTTTGGGTGCCATAACCTTATCAGACTCCAGGCCATTCCGGGATCAGGAAACTACTGTACTGGTTGGGAGTGACAAATTTAATAACCTTAATTTCTTTGATGAGAATAGTTTGTTCGGCTACTATTATAACAATAGAATTACAATTCCTGAAAATACTGATTATTCCGGTATCAGAAACAGTCTATGGATTACAACAGATCAGGCATATAAGACTGCAGCAGAATCAATTCAAAATAAAGAAGCTGTTATTAAACAACAAAATCAAACTCAGAAACAAAAAGAGCTGTCTGATTTTTCGGAAGTTGAAATTCAAAAAACTCCTATAGATGTAATGCTTGAAGATGTTCTTTTTTCAAATCTGATTAATACTTCTGTCGAATTATCACGCATTTTTCTGAATTATCCTGATTTTACAAATTCAGGAGCAAATATATATGTATACAATGCCAATACCTATTATCTAAATAGTGAAGGAATGAAATTCAAGCAGCCTTTTACTTTGGTTTGTTTGAGGGTATTTGCTGAGACCTTGACTCAGGATGGTGAATCTGTAATGGACTATTTTACTATTTATGTTAATTCATATACTCAGTTGCCCAATATGGATTTGTTAAGAGAGAGGGTTGTGAAAATGGCAGATTTACTTCAACAAATTAGGTCTGTTCCGGTAATGAATGAGTCATTCAGCGGTCCTGTTATGTTTACCGGAGATGCTGTGGGAGAAATAGTTGCTCAATCTTTTATAGAAAGTAATAATGGTTTGTTGGCCGGAAGAAAGCCCATAACTCCCAACAGCGATTTTCTGCGATGGTACGAATCCTATATTCCTCAGGAAAATGCAACCGAAGCCTTGCTTGGTAAAAAAGTGATCTCTCGCGATTTGTCAGTTAACGCTTTGGATGGGAAAACGGTGTACAACGGAACTCCATTAATTGGCTCCTATAAAGTGGATGCAGAAGGAGTGAGGGTTCCCGCTGAATTGCCGCTTATTTCTGATGGGATTTTGGTCAATATCCTTAGTGACAGAATTCCAACTAATCATTCTAAATTCTCAAATGGTCATAAAAGATTGGCTCTTTCTTATGGAAAATTGACAACTTCTCTCTGTTCAGGTGTTATTGAATTAAGTGGTAAGAATAAAATGGCCTATTCCAAGATGAAGAAAAAACTGATTTCTATGGCAAAGGAAGAAGATTATGACTATGCTTATATTATTCCAAAGCTGGTTTCTCAAAGTGCAGCTGTGCCTACAGTCGGGAACTATCTGACAAAAAATAATTATTATTACCCGGTTTATGTAATTAGGGTTTCTGTTAAAGACGGAAGCGAAACCTTAATGAGAATGGCTAAGGTATCTGCACTTAATATGAAATCCTTTAAGCATGTTGAAGCAATATCAAATCAACAACAGGTTTATAATACTCTTCTGAAAGGCAAGCAAAAAAACAACATCATGGCAGGTCAAAATTTTAATCTATCGGGAGTTCCATGTAGTTTCATTGTTCCGACAGCAATTTTATTTCCCGAACTTGATGTTGAAAAAAATCCGAATATTATACTTAAAAATCAACCTGAAGTGCTGAACCCTCTTTTGGGAAAATAGTAGCTATATTTTTGGATTCAATTTAAAATATCATCTCTAATCTTACTGATTTTTCTTGTGTTACTTTCCTTAAAGTCAAATTATGAGAAAAGAGAATAGTACTATTTTTTTCGGAAGAAAATCTCCATTGGAACTCCCGAGAAATTCCATTTTTCACGAATCCTGTTTTCCAAAAACCTTTTGTAACTATCCTTACTATATTGTGGAAGATTACAGAAAAAGGCAAAGGCAGGAAAAGAAGTGGGAAGTTGAGTGATAAATTTAATCCTGATTACTTTATCTTTAACAACAGGTGGTGGTGTCTGCTGAATGATAGGCAACATAACCTCGTTTAATTCAGAAGTGGGAATCCTTCTTGATTTATTTTTATATACCTCAATTGCCATTTCCAATACCTTGAAAATTCGCTGTTTATTTATTACAGAGGTAAAAATTATCGGGACATCCGTAAAAGGAGCAATTCTATCCCTAACATATTCCTCGAACTCTTTATGTGTCTTATTGCCTTTTTCTACTAAATCCCATTTATTCAGTACCAAAACAACTCCTTTGTGATTTCTGATAGCTAGACTAAAAATAGAGATATCTTGACCGTCAAAACCTTCGGTTGCATCTGACATCACTATACAAACATCACTATTTTCTATCGCCCTTATCGTTCTCATAACAGAATAAAACTCCAGATCCTCTTCCACTTTTTTCTTTTTGCGAAGCCCTGCAGTGTCAATGAAATAAAAGTCAAAGCCAAAGCCTGAGTATCTTGTATAGATTGAATCACGTGTTGTGCCGGCTATAGGAGTTACAATATGGCGATCAAAGCCAAGAATAGTATTGATAAAAGATGATTTTCCGACATTGGGTTTGCCCACAATGGCAATTTTGGGTAAATCTTCCAAATCTTCTTTAATATCTTTGGAAAAATGCTTAACAACTTCATCCAGCAACTCTCCCGTTCCTCCACCTGAAATTGCAGAAATTGGAAATATTTCCTTGATTCCCAGTTTGTAAAAATCGGTATAATCATAGTAGTTGCTTGGACTGTCAATTTTATTTACTGCCAGAAAGAATGGTTTTTTCGAACGGCGCAGAATGTCAACAACTTCTTCGTCTAATGGGGTAACCCCTTCTCTGCCATCAACAATCAGCACAATAACATCGGATTCCTTTATGGCCAAAGTGGCTTGCTTCCGAATTTCCTTTTCAAAAACATCCTCAGATCCCATCACATACCCCCCTGTATCAATGACAGAAAACTCATAACCAATCCAATCGCTCTTGCCATAATTCCGGTCTCGTGTGACTCCGGAAACTGAATCTACAATTGCCTCACGGGTTTTTGTAAGTCTGTTGAATAAAGTGGATTTTCCCACATTGGGTCTTCCAACTAATGATAAAATATTTCCCATTGTTCTATTTCTGCGTTGTTTCTTTTCACTTGTTATTATAAATATATTGCTCCAAATACTTTACTAAAATGGCATTTAAATTCTATAAAATATTGGCAATCTGTTCTTTCATTTTTTCAATCTCATCTTTCATCTTTACAACAATGCATTGAATATTAAAGTCATTAGATTTAGTGCCCATTGTGTTAACCTCACGTCCGATTTCCTGAATGATAAAGCCCAGTTTTTTACCATTTGATTCAGATTCATTCATAGTCTCTAAAAAATAGGAGCAATGTTTTTTTAACCTTACTTTTTCTTCTGTAATGTCAATTTTTTCAAGATAATAAATAATTTCTTCCTCCAAACGACTTACATTATAATCTGCCTCTTTGGGCAAATCTGTGAGTTGTCGGATGAAATTTTTACGGATATATTCAATCCTGTTTTTTTCAAAAGGATCTACTTCTTCCACCATTTTCTCGATCAGCAAAATCCTTTTCTCAAAGTCTTTTGCTAAATGATTTCCTTCAGATAATCTAAAATCATTCAACTTTTTGCATGTTTCATGGATGGCATTTGAAGTGTGAATCCAAATTTCTTCAGACAATTCTTCTTTGGGGGTAGTTATTACTTCCGGCATTCTAAGTATTTGAATAAAAATATCACTGGATACCGGATTCTTTAATTCATCAGAAAGCTTAACTAAACTCTTGTAATATGCTTTTGCCAGGTTTGAATTGATTGTAATAGATTGGGATTCATTATTTTCGATATAGATAGAAAAATCAATTTTTCCCCGTTCCAATTCCTTGGCAAGAATCGTCCGGATCTCATTTTCCTTATCTCTGAATAGTGGAGCTATACGAGTGCTTATATCAAGCTGTTTGCTGTTTAATGCTCTGATTTCAATTAAAACTGACTTTCCATTAATTGCTAAAGCAGTTTTCCCAAACCCCGTCATTGATTTTATCATAGATTCTCTTTTATTGTCTGTTATAAATATAAAAAGGGCAACGAATGGTCGCCCTTTTTTTCGGATCAATAGATATAATAAATTATCTAACGATTAATTTTTGTGTGGTTGTTCCTGTATTGGATTTAATATTAACCATATAGAAACCATTGCTTAATTCAGAAACATTAAGAGTCAATTGATTAGTACCTGAAGTTAGGGCAACAGCGTTATTATAAACAGTTTGTCCCATCAGATTTGTAACACTTAAAGTTGCTTGACAACCAGTCAATGAATTAACTGTAATAATAACTGAAGTTGTTGCAGGGTTTGGATACATTTTCATTTCTGAAAGTGAGTTTTCACAAATTCCATCTTCATCCCAAACACCGGTATGAACTTCATTAGTATTATTAAAAGAACCGATCTGGGAAGCATTGATTTGAAGCCAGTTTATATTAGCAATATTGTTACATACAGCTGAGTTATTTTCTTTAATTTCTGATCCTGCAAAATAATCAGTTTGCCAAATCATATTTACTTTACCGTTTACAATTTCATCAGCAGCTGCAGCATATACATTTTCGCTATTGATAAATATGGCATCAATCGGATTTTCTACTGTTGGAAGGAGATCCCAATCTACGAAATAAAGATCTTGCCCATAAGAGAGCCAGCTTATACTATCCATATTCCAAGTTGCCCCGTTATCAGTAGATTTAGTTCCGAATATTCCACGATAATACATGGTTTGGTCATAGTCATAGAATGGAAAATCTAAAACAGAGCTGAAGAAAAGATAAATAGTTCCATCATTAGCAACTAATTGAGGTTGAGAAGTCATACCTATTCCATAACTTGGATAATTTTCAATGCCACCATTCAGGTACCATAAAGTATCATCGCCGTCTAGGTCAGGTCTTGAGAAGATAATTCTACCTTGAGTTAATAAATAATCGGGATCAAGAGAGTATGCAGGAGTATCAACTCTTTGAGTAATTTGAGGCATTGTACTATTCCAGTATAGAAGAGCATCGTATCCCGGGAAATAGCTATGGCCACCATCGGAAAGGTCATCGTCTAAAATACGGGTAATTCCGAAAGCAACATGTACATTTCCTGATTCATCAATAACTAATGATCCGGAGCCATCACAAACAAAAGGAGTGTCAGGAAGTAAGGCTTCATCTGTAACATATCCTTCAGGAATAGGGCTGTCAAAAACGATTGTTTTAGTCCAGGTAGTACCACCATCACTGCTTTCACAGTAGAAAACATCTGATAATGCGCCACAAACTAATAAAACAACTTTTCCATTTTGAGCTTTTACTCTGTATGCGTCACCGTCAAATTCGCCAATATAGGCAGAATCAATTCCGTCAACTAAACGTGGATTTTCCCAGGTAACACTATTGGAAGTTCTGTCATAAGTTCCTCTGTAGTATACTAATGCAGTTTGGATTCCTTCATAAAGGTATCCGGGATCTGATTCAGTACAAGCAAATAGATGAACGGTATTTCCGGAAGTTGTCATGGTAGGCCAAAGTAGTGCAGTGCTTGAAGTTGTTCCACTGATTATTGATGGTCCAAGAAGAGTTTGTGAGTTCCAGTCTCCGGTTCCTTTGGTAGGTCTTGTTGAAACAACTAATCCTGTTGAGCCGTTGTGTGCAACTACAATTTCTCCAATTTCAGTTCCGGTACCCAGTGGGGCAAGATTTGCCCAACCTGTTCTTGTTGTTTCAATTCTGGCAGTACTGGTATAATCATTAACTAAACTTCCGTTTGAGAAATAATTGTACCCGGTTCCGCGGGTTGCAGATCCAGTTCCGCAAGTTGTCCAAGCATAGCTGACAGTTCCATCTTCATGAGCAATAATTCTACTGCCCATTGATGAATTTGTTTGTAAATCATAGTAAGTTGAGCCAATGTAATTGGCTTCGGTATTTCTTACCATGGGGGCAGGAAGACTAAAGGCTTCACCTGTTTCTCTTCCGTTCAGTACTTTTTGTGCTACTTTTTGAGAAGCAGGGTTTTGTTGATACATTTTAACGGGTTGTTGTGCGAAAACAGCCACTGTTAAAACAATCATTGCAAGGGTAAAAATCACTTTTTTCATAAATAATTATTTTGGTTAAACATAAATGTTCTAATTTTTCTTCGTTTCCGCAATTTTACCGGCAGCATAATTGATTTTAAGTGCATTGTTTTTACGTAATTCAGATTTAATGATGTTTACATAACGCATTTGTACACTTTTGTCAATTTTCAATGAAAATGTCAATTTGTTTTTATCTTCTTCACTGCGAGACTCTTTTTCTGTTCCAACAAAATCTCGAACATCTGCAACAAGTTCTTCTTGTTTGATTGTTTGGTCATTTAATTGAACAGAAATTTTTCCAGGAGGGAGTGTGTTTTCGTTTTTCCCAACGGGGGCCCCAACATAGATACTTGCCACCAAGGATTTCTTTTCCAGTTTTTGGACTTCAGTAGCTTTGGGAGCTGTATAAGTAACCTTTAAGCTGGCATCTCGCATATTAGTAATAGTAATAAAGAAGAATAAAAACATAAAAATAATATCAGACATTGAACCGGTGTTAATAGCCGGAAGTTCTTTTTTTTCGCCTTTTCTAAATCGTGACATAACTATTCTGTTTTATTGTAATCGATAGGTGGTGCTTCAGAAATGTTCATAGGAACCGCTTTTTGAATTGAATTCTGAAAAGCAGTATCAAGGTTTTCATATTTCTTTCCAAAATAGGAAGAAGATACTTTATCCCTTAGTTCGTTTACTGCTTTCTGAAGTTCATTTTGAACTTGAACATACATATCATAACTGGTACTTTGGTCATTTGTAAGAGAGATTACCCCTTCGGAGACAGGATAGTCTCCCAGAAAGTTAATTTCTTTTATTTTCTTTTCAGGTAAAGAAGCAGAATTAGTAGGGTTTTCCAAAAATTCCATAGCTTTCTCTTTAAGTTGAGAAATCTGAATCTCTTCACCGTTAACCAAAAGTTCATCGTTAAAATTTACAAGTACACTCAAGACATTACGTCTGTTAATATCAACTTTTTGCTCGGTAGCCTTTTCATCTTTTGGAGGAGGTAATCTTCGAGGAATACCTTGCTCAGTATTGATGGATGAGACCATAAGAAAAAATGACAAAAGCAGAAATGAAATATCCGCCATTGAACCTGTGTTTATTGAGGGAGCTCTTCTAGCCATTTTATTTTATTTTTTTTACTGCATTCATAACTAATGTGAAAACAATGGATGCTAATGCTGCAAGGAATACAAAGTAAAATGTATATATACCGGCTTCTACCCATCTGGCAGCACCAGAAGCAATACCAACTTTTATGGCAACGGGGGTGAGATCAGGACTGGCAATAAAAAATCCAATGATAAGGGCAATAACAATTGCTCCAACTCCCATTAACGCTTTGTATGATGATTTGATGTTAACAACAATATGATACAAAGAGAATGAAATAACAAGAATAATTGAGAATGCAAAGATTATGTAAAAAAGAAAGATAGACACAGTAAAAATACTATTTTCAGACTTAGAAGATTTAATATCACTTTGTAGAGTGGAAAATTCACTCACTTTTTTACTTTCGGAAACTATTTCATTGATATCAGAAACACGTTTTACCATATTATTCATTGATTTAACATACTCTTTGTTCAATAAATAATCCTGTTTGACAACGGCATATTCTCCATTAAGTTGATCAATATAGCCTTCTAATGAAGGAAAATCGGCAACCGACTTGAAACCATCGGTATATTTTTTTGCATTATTGCTTTTTGCAAATAACAGAGTCGAATAGGAGTCAAAACCTTTCTGAAATTCAGGAAAAGAGACCTCTGTTAATTCATCTAAGTTTGAAATATAGGTATAAAGAATATCTTTTTGGAGTTGCACCTCTTTTGATGCAACATTAAAGGAGTCAGTCACTTTTTGATATTTTTCAATGAAAGTGGGGAGTTTATCAAGGGTTACGGATTCTAAATCAACCAACATCTCAGCATTGTTTGATTTTAAAACGCCAACCTCGTCATATAAATCCTGGGTGTCATTATTGAAAAATATGGCAAACCAAAGCCCAAGAGCACAAGCGATAGCGGCGACCGTAAAAATTATTATATTAATTATTTTCTTACTCATATTATATTTAATGTAGAGGTTAAGAATTGAGAAATCTCAAAATTATTTGTTTTTATTTTTAACCAAAATATCCATAAAACCAATGGTAGCATCTTCCATATCATTGGTGATGGTGTCGATTTTGGATAAAATGTAGTTGTAGAAAATCTGAAGGATAATGGCAGAAATCAAACCGAAAACTGTAGTAATCAAAGCCACTTTCATACCGCCAGCAACAATGGTTGGAGAAATATCACCGGCTGCTTCAATAGCATCAAATGCCTGTACCATTCCGACAACTGTTCCCAAGAACCCGAGCATTGGTCCTAAAGCTAAAAATAATGAAATCCAGCTAAGATTAGCCTCTAATTTTCCCAATTGAACGCCGCCATAAGAATCAACGGCTTTTTCAACTGACTCCATGCCTTCATCATAATGGTCAAAAGCTTCATAAAATACAGATGCCAAAGGTCCTTTGGTATCAGCACAAAGTTGTTTTGCTTTTTCAACACCACCGTTGTTTAAAGCATCTTCAATTTTATTCAAAAGTTTACTAGAATTGACAGAAGCAAAATTTAAATAGAAAATACGCTCTATAACTAATGCCAAACCCAAAATTAAACTGATAAGGATTGGAGCCATCCAAATAGCACCACCTTCAATAAATTTATTCTTTAAAACATAATGTAAACTTTGTTCTGCGGTCTCGTCTTCATCTTCAACTAATTGAGCCTGTTCGGCTGGTGCTGCAGCTGAAACTGAGTCTTGAACTTGTTCTGTTTTGGTTGCATTGTCGGCTTTTTGTTCTTTTTGTGCAAACGTTGCATTTGTATTACCGAAGGTTAAGAATCCTATCACGGTAAATAAAGCGATTAGTTTTTTCATAATTACTTTACTGATTTTTAAATTAATGAATTGTTTTTTTTGTTTTTACTTTATCTATTTATTTGAATTTAAACCATTTAAACTCGCGGAGAGAAAGGGATTCGAACCCTTGAAACGCTTTCGGCGTTTACACACTTTCCAGGCGTGCGCCTTCGACCACTCGGCCATCTCTCCTCTCCTTTTTTTGAGCGTGTAAAATTACAATTTTTTTTCTTATAAATTTATTTTTTTCTATTTTTTTGTGTTTTCTGATTTTGTCTTGATTATAAATGGGTTTATTATTCTTATTAATCAAAAAAATCAAATTAACATTATTTATGATTTACCCTAATTGATAATCTTTTTTTTTAGTAATTTTGCAGTAATTAATTTTGATTATTAATTTAAATACGATTATTATGAAAAAGAACCTTTTTTTTATTGCATTTTGTGTGGTATTAGTGGTGGGTTTATCTTCCTGTAAAGATGAAACCAATACTTCTTATCTTACTGCCAGTAAGGGTTGGACTCTTACCGCTGCAACCAGTCAACCTGATTATGAGCTATTGAACGGCAATTCAATTTCCAGTCTTTTTGACGGTTATTTATATGATTGTGAATTAGATGATATCATTTATTTTAAGGAAGATGGTTCTCAAACCCTGGATCCGAAAGATGATTTATGTGAAGGGGGTTATACCGAAACTACAGCTATCGGTGTTTGGTCATTCAATGAAGATGAAACCAAATTGAATATGCAAATTCCCTTTTTCTATGATTCCGAAGTTGAAACTGTTGATATCGTTACCTTAGATAAAAATACACTTAAAATCAATTATTCTTTTATTGAAGATGACGCTAATCCGGCAAAGGAACAAAGAAATTATACATTTACCCTTACCTATACGCGCAATTAGTTTTAATAATAAACACCTTAAATCAAATTAATTATGAAAAAATTATTTCTAGTATTATTAGCTGCCGGTTTATTTGTTGCTTGTGGCAATAAAAAAGAACAACCTGTTGAAGTTACTCCCATTGACTCAACCGCTGTTGAAGCAGTTGTTGAGTCAGTACCTCCTGTAGCAGTTGCTACTCCTGCTCCTGAGACAAAACCTGCTGTTTCAAAACCTGAAGCTAAACCCGAAGCTCCAAAAGCTGTTAAAGTTGAAGCAAAAGATGGAAAAGTTACTGTTGCATCAAAAAAAATTGAAGTTGAAGCTACTGCTCCGGCAACCGCTCCTGAAAAACCAGTTAAAACAGGTAGAAGGTAAAATTTCCATTTATAGATAAAAAAAAGGAGATTGTTGAAATCTCCTTTTTTTATCTCTTGTGCTTTATTTTTTCCCACATTCAAATTGCAATCTATATATATTAATTTATTATATTTGCAAAATAAAATTTCGTTAATTCTTTTTTTTAAAATATTATAAACCTTATTATTATCGTGAAAAATACCCCTATACCTTACGACATTGTAAACAAAATTCTGAATGAAAGCACCATTAAAAAAATTGAAACAGCTTCCATCAGAGAAGTAAAAAAACTCATCAATGATATTGAAAAAGCGAGTGGTGAAAAGTTTATCAGGATGGAAATGGGAATTCCCGGTCTTCCTGCTTGCCAAATTGGGATTGAAGCTCAGATTAATGCTCTAAAGAATGGTGTTGCTGCTCTTTACCCTGACATTGAAGGGATTCCTGAACTTAAAATTGAAATGTCTCGATTTGTGAAAAATTTTATTGACCTTGACGTTTCTCCATCATCCTGCATCCCGACTGTGGGATCTATGATGGGGGGGATGGCCGGATTTATGACGTTTGGAAGAGCAAGGAAAGAAAGAGATACCACACTCTTTATTGATCCCGGCTTCCCGGTTCAAAAACAACAACATCGTGTGTTGGGATTGAAATATGAAACTTTTGATGTTTATAATTATCGTCAGGAAAAATTAAGAGGGAAATTGGAAAGCTATCTGAAAAAAGGCAATATTCATACTATTATTTATTCTAATCCCAACAACCCGTCTTGGATTTGCCTTACACAACAAGAATTAAAGATAATCGGAGAATTAGCTAACCAATACGACGTTATCATTTTCGAAGATTTGGCCTATTTCGGAATGGATTTCAGAAATGATATTTCTGTTCCTGGTCAACCACCTTTTCAACCAAGTGTGGGAAAATATACAGATAATTATGCTCTGCTAATTTCCAGTTCTAAAGCCTTTAGCTATGCCGGAGAGCGTATGGGAGTGCTGGTTCTTTCTGACAAATTGTGTGAAAGCCGTTTCCCGGATTTAATTCCTTACTTTAATACTGATCACCTGGGACGGGCAATCATTTATGGAGCCGTTTATGCTATTAGTTCCGGAACTTCACATTCGGCACAATATGCACTTGCAGCTATTCTAAAAGCTTGTAATGATGGATCCTATAATTATTTGGACGATGTAAAAGAATATGCTGAAAAAGCAGCCATAATGAAAAAAATGTTTACCGATAATGGTTTTGTTATCGTGTATGATAAAGATGACAACAAAGCTTTGGCTGATGGTTTTTATTTTACTATCTCATATCCCGGACTAGATGGGGAAGAACTGCTGAAAGAACTTCTCTACTATGGAATTAGTGCAATTTCACTCGTCATAACCGGTAGTGAACATACCGAAGGTTTACGTGCTTGTGTCTCTCTTGTGAATAGAAATCAATTTCCTGCTCTGAAAAGCAGATTGGAAATTTTCCATGAAAACCATTCTTGATGTGTTAAGTTGAAAACCATTACAAAATAGGGCGTTTAATACAATGTTTGCTTTATTATTATGAATTTTACTACTACAAGAATGATCAAAAAATATTTATTTAGCATTATTCTTGTATTGTTTTCTGTGATTTTCTTTCTCGACTCTTGTAATTTTAGTAAAAAAGAAATTGAAGAGACTCCCCATTGGTTTAAAAATTATTCCTTTTTTTCTCAGGATAATTATTATCACTATTTTAAAACTCACCTAAAAGATTTGAAAGTTGCCGATTTCCAATATTTCAATCAAATCAAAGAGTTTTATGAATACAATAAATTTAAGCCACTTTGGACAGTTGAAGGTTATCAGGAAAATCATATTGCTCTCATGGTCTCTTATCTCGATAACGTTCGTTATCATGGTCTTCCTAAGGAAATTTTTTCCTATTCTTATATTATAAATGAAATAGAAAAGATTAAATCTTTACAATGTAAAAATGAAAAAGAACTTTATGAATCTCTTTTTAGGCTTGAAGTCCTACTTACTAAAGCATATGTAAAGTATTCTTCAGTTATACAGTATGGAATTTGCGATCCCTATGAAGTTAATGGAGGAAAATGGTTTTATAAATCCAAATCTGCAGATTCCTCTTCTGTTTTAAATTCACTTTGGGCATCTGATACTCTTTCAGGTTACCTTTATTCTATTCAACCAACGAATAAACATTACAAAGCACTGCAAAAAGAGCTGAAGAAATACCTGAGAATCAAAGAAGTGAAATTTAAAAAAATTCCCGAGATTTCTGTTGATTCAGGAAAAGTAAACAAAGCTATGATTCTTGTTGGCCGGAGATTGCAACTTACCGGGGAACTTCAAGCTAATTATAAATTATCGGATACTTTGAATGCGGTTTTGCTTTCTGCTATAAATCGTTTCAGGACTAATAACGCTATTGAAGAAAAAAATCTATTGGATGTTGAAACAATAAGAGCACTAAATCGTGATTTTCAATATTATACAGATAAACTTACTGCAAATCTGGAACGTTATCGCTGGAAAGTGATTCCCCCGAAAGATACTTCCTATATTGCTGTTAACCTTGCGGACTTTTCTTTGCAAGTGATTCGGCATCAAGAATCTGTTTTAGAAATGAAAATTTGTTGCGGGGAAACGCTTTCTAAAATTGATTCAGTTAAATCCCGCACTGTTGATGGAATTATTTGCTCCTACAAAACAGAGTCACCTATGCTGTACAGTGAAATTGACCAAGTTGTTCTTAATCCACAGTGGTTTGTCCCCGAAAGCATTTTGAAAGGCGAATATTATTCTAAACTTGTAAAAAACAGCAAGCAATTTTTGAACAAGGAAAAAATGTTTGTTATCGATATACTGACTAAAAAACCGGTAAGTCCGGATTCTATAAAATGGGCTAAAATGGATCTAAATAGAATTCCCTATCGACTTGTTCAGACTTCGGGTAAGCATAATTCTTTAGGGATTATCAAATTTAATTTTCCAAACAGCGAATCGGTTTATCTTCACGATACGCCAATAAAAAGTGCCTTTAAAAAGGCTAATCGTGCCATTACACACGGTTGTGTCAGAGTTGAAAAACCCCTTGATTTAGGACTTCAGATTTTTGACTATAATGAATATGATGAAGAACAATTGGAACAAGTGAAAATTCTTTTGGGAGATATTCCATCTACCGAAGAAGGAGAAAAATTTCTTAAAGAGAAACTTGAAAATGAGAAAAAATACTATGAAGAATTAAGTGAACAAGATAAGCTTTTTTATCAGGAATTAAGACCTACCTATATCCAAATGCAAAATAAAATGCCGGTTTATTTGGAATATTTTACTTGTTTCTTAGGTAAAAACGGGGATGTTCAGTACCGTAAAGATATATATTTTAAAGAACCTTCTATTTTATATAAAATCAACCAATTCAATTTATAATAATGAAAAAGATAATTTTCTTTCTTTCTTTTCTTTTTTTGTCAGGGATGCTTCAAGCTCAATGCTTTGATCAATATTTTGAAAACAAAACACTCAGAATCAATTATTCGCATATTGGGAAAAACGATATTGAGAAAATTGAAATTAAGGATTTTTATTCCGGAGGCGAATGGAATGGTACCCGCTCTTTTTTAAATGAACCCAATCGCTATGGAAATATTCTTTTTGAAGTCTTTGATTCCGTTTCTAACCAATTAATTTTCAGTCGTAGCTATTCTACTCTTTTTGATGAATACAGAACTACAGAAAGAGCAGAGAAGGAAATTGGCTCTTTTGAAGAGTGTGTATCCATGCCTTTTCCTAAAAATTCTGTGAGATTTTCTTTTACTTCTTATTCGAGAAAAAAAGTAGCTACCCATCTTTTTGAGGGTTATTTTAACCCCAAAAAGGAGAAGGATATTCCTTTTAATAAGGAGTTTGGAGTATTGAATCTTCATGTTGGCGGAAAGCCGGAAGATTGTCTTGACATACTTTTTATTCCTGATGGATATGCCCTGAGTGACAAAAAAATGCTTAATAATGACATGAAACGGTTTGCCGATTATATTTTGAATTGTTCGCCTTATTCAGAAAATAAAAATAGAGTTAATATAAGAGCTATTCGAGGTTTTTCCCAGGAATCAGGAATTACCAATCCCAATGAAAATATTACTAAAAAAACTTTGCTGAATTCAAGTTACAACTCATTGGATTTAGATCGTTATCTTATGTGTTTGAATGTATGGAAAATGAATGAAATTGCTGATGACGCTCCCTACGATATAATTGTTATAATTTGTAATTCTACTAAGTATGGCGGAGGCGGTATTTATAATTTCTATTGTACAGTAAATAATATTCATGAAAGATCTGCTTATGTGATTGTGCATGAATTAGGACATACTATCGGAGGCCTTGGGGATGAATATTATACTTCAGAGGTTTCTGTCAGAGATTTTTATCCTGAAGGAATTGAGCCGACGGATCCAAATTTAACCACTTTGGTTAATTTTGATGCTAAGTGGAAAAACATGTTGGCTCCGTCAACCCCTGTCCCAACACCGGATAGTATTGAATATGACAATGTTTTGGGTGTTTTTGAAGGTGGCGGCTATGTGGCGGATGGAGTATATCGTCCTTTCAGATCCTGTACCATGAAAGATGCAGTTTATAATAAATTTTGTCCTGTTTGTACTAAAACATTATTGGAAGTTTTTGATTATTATTCAAAATAAATATAAATTATAAAATAATGAATATAAAAACATTAAATCAGGTAGTTGAATTAGTAACTACTAAACCGAAAAAAAGATTGGTTGCTGCTTATGCAAATGATGAACATACTATTGAGGCAGTGAATGCTGCTGTTGATATGGGTATTGTGGAAGCAACTTTGGTGGGAGATGAAGAAACCATTAATCAGGTGTGCCATGATTTGCACATTGACAGTTCAAAATTTAGAATTGTACAAGAATCTAACGATGTAAAAGCTGCCACAAAAGCATGCGACCTGATTAATCAAGGAGAAGGTGATATTCTTATGAAGGGTTTGTTGTCAACAGATAAATACATGAAGGCAATACTACATAAGGAACGCGGACTTTGTCCCCCTAACACGTTGCTTTCTCATATTGCAGTTATTGAAAATCCGGAATACCATAAATTGCTGATAGTTAGCGACTGTGCTATTATTCCAGCTCCAGATTTAAAACAAAAAATTTCTATTTTATCCTATTTGTTGAAAACTGCAAAGTCTATAGGAATTGATATTCCCAAAGTAGCTATAATTGCTGCAACGGAGCAAATTTCTCCCGGCATGCAGTCTTGTGTTGATGCTGCTATTATTGCTAAAATGGCTGAAAGAGGTCAGTTTGGGGATGCTTTAATTGAAGGCCCCCTTTCTTTAGATTTAGCTTTGGACGAAGAGACTGCTAAAATTAAACGTTTTTCCGGAGCAGTTGTCGGAGATGCCGATTGTTTGCTATTCCCTAATATCGAAAGTGGAAATGTATTCTATAAATGTTGTACCAAATTTAATCATGCTGAAGTAGGAGCTATCCTTGCCGGAGCTAAAGTGCCTTGTGTGCTTTCTTCAAGAGGAGACAGTTCTAAGACTAAACTTTTTTCTATTGCTGTTGCTGCAATTTTCTCAAAATAAATTTATAATGAAGCCTTTTTTTAAACGTATTATTTTTCTATTTCTGCTGATATTGCTTTCAACGACAGCCTTCTCTTCTTATATTTTTATTCCAATGGATTTATCTCAAAAAAATCATCTTAAAGCCTATGGAATTGCCTATTTTGCAGTAAGTAAAGGAGTCGATGTGAGCTGGTTGCTAAATTATCAGGGAGGTAGTTTCATGTTACCTTATAACTCTCTCATTGAAGATGAATGTGTTATCAGAGATGTTTCATTTCAGGTGATTGCAGATGTTCAGGCTTCTGTTATATTGCAGGAAATTGCCTCTCTAGAAAATAATATGAATGAAATAAGGTTAACCAAAGTTCCTAAAATTGCAGTATATTCTCCTAAAAACAAATTGCCTTGGGATGATGCTGTGACGTTGGTCCTTACTTATGCTGAAATTCCGTATGATATAATTTATGATGAAGAAGTTGTTACCGGGATGCTCCCTAAATATGATTGGCTACACCTTCATCATGAGGATTTTACCGGTCAGTATGGGAAATTCTGGGGTAGTTATAAAAATGCCATCTGGTATATAAATGATGTTAAGGAAAACGAAACAATGGCTGCAAAATTAGGATTTTCCAAAGTTTCTGAATTAAAATTGGCCGTTGCAAAAGGTATTAGAGATTTTGTGGCCGGTGGAGGATACCTTTTTGCCATGTGTTCCGGACCTGATAGTTATGATGTGGCGTTGGCTGCTGATGGGGTTGATATTTGTGCTTCTATGTTTGACGGGGACCCAATAGATGCTGATGCTCAGTCACAGTTAAATTATAATAATACTTTTGCTTTCACTGATTTTAAAATAAGCCTGAACCCCTATGAGTATGAAATTTCTGATATTGATGTTGACCCTACTATTCATATAAAAAATAAGAAAAACGACTATTTTACTCTTTTTGATTTTTCAGCGAAATGGGATCCTGTACCTACTATGTTATGCCAAAACCACCAATCTGTCATTCCGGGATTTATGGGACAAACTACAGCATTCAGAAAAAGTAAATTAAAGCCTTATGTGTTGGTTATGGGTGAAACTAAAATCTTTGATGAGGCACGCTATATTCACGGAGAATATGGAAAGGGAACCTGGACTTTTTATTCAGGACACGATCCTGAAGATTATCAGCATTTTGTTAATGACCAACCTACCGATTTAAATCTTTTTCCCAATTCTCCGGGATATCGATTGATATTGAATAATGTTCTTTTCCCTGCTGCCAAGAAAGAAAAACAAAAAACTTAATGGTTCGAGGAAATTCCTATTGTCTGTTTAATTTTTGAGGTCACGATGTCTATTCCTTTATCATTATGCCCACCCACCGGGATGATAATATCGGCAAATTGTTTTGTAGGCTCAATAAAAGTTACATGCATGGGCTTTACAAATGTTTCATAATGACGAATTGATTTATCCAATCCCCGTCCGCGTTCGTTAACGTCCCTTTGAATAATCCTGATGATGCGGTCATCCGAATCGGTATCAACAAAGACTTTGAGATCCAGTAAATCTCGTAATTTTTTCTCAGTAAATATTAATATTCCCTCTACAATTAAGACTTCGCATGGCATTACCGGAATGGTCTCTTTGCCCCGCCGACAGGTAATGTAAGAATATGTAGGCATCTGAATCGACTTTCCGGATACAAGGGATTCAATATTTTTAATTAAAAGTGAAAATTCTATGGAAGAGGGATGATCGAAATTGATTTTGTCTCGCTCTTCCTGTGTCAAATCGCCATTATCTTTGTAATAAGCGTCTTGTGATAAAACACTGACTTTATCTTTTGGGAGACTTTTGATAATTTTATTGACAACAGAAGTTTTGCCTGATCCGGAACCACCTGCAATACCAATAACTAGCATAATGTTATACTTTTAATTTCAACAAAAATACATTAATTTTATCATACCATAAAAAAAGCGGGAATTTATTTTCCCGCTTTATAAAAAGATACAAACAATATTATTCAACAATGAATTTGCGAATAGATTCTCCATTATTTGTTTGAATACGCATAATATAGATACCCTTAGCAAGATCATTTACGTTGGTCTGATAATGAAGACTTCCTCCATTATGGCTAACAGTTTCCTGTTGAATCAATTTCCCGGTCATATCAAAAATTCTAAACTGAATATCTCCAGCTTCTTCTGCTGTCAAATCAATATATATGTTATTGGAAGATGGATTGGGGTAAAGTGTAATATCACTAATACCGCTTTGATTATCAATACCTAAAATAGTGTAATATTCAAGGTCAAAGCCATCGCCTTCAATCCAGTTATCAGAAACAAACTTAACCAATAATTTGGTACAGCTTGTATTATAAACATTTGCTGGGAAATTATTGATATCAAATCTCCATAATAATTCTGGCTTTGATGTGATGGTATTGTCAAAAATATCTACAAAATCACCGGCTTTGAGTTCAAATTTTGTGAAAGCAAAGGCAAAACCTTGGATGAAAGTAGGCTGAAGTTTCCATTGACAATAGGTTTGAGCACGATAATTCCCTTCATCGCTGGGTTGTTTATCACTAATAACATAATGAGATTGAGTATTGAGCATGGTCATTGAAGCACAAGTTGGAGTGGAGGAAAAAGAGGTAGTATAGTTGATAAGAAAACCATAGTCATTGACATCATTATTATCTGATTCAAAAACCACTAAGACACTATCAGCATTAACAGTTACAGAAGATGGGAGTGCTGTCCCTGTGTAATCTGCATGGTGACTACCTGTAGCACCTGAATAATCTGTACAGGCAGGCATGAGGTAATTTCCTGAATATTTGGCTTTTATTCCAGAGGCAACAGTTGGACCGTTATAAATTGTGATATAATCGTGATTTTCTTCCGTTTTAATTTTTGAGAAAGTAAAAGTATAAGAAGCTGCATTAGGAGCTGCAATCATCCATTGACGGTATGAGTTGTTGGCATATTTAACGTTTCCTGCACCATCACAAATACTTCCAATGGAAGCAGTATTTCTTGTATAACTTGAGTCAGGTTTCACAATGGCAAGTGAATCGGCAGGATAAACATCAACAAAAGCTTGTTCATCATTGCTGTATTCTCCTGTTGTTGAGGTATTTAAATTGTCAATAAGGAAGAAACCATTGTCATAACCACCCCATCCCCAATTAACGTGGAAATAGGTAGTAGTAGCATCAACATCAATGTATCCGTCCATTATCCAAGCATGACCACCACCAAGGCTACTATTTCCCGAATAATAAACCGGACGATGTGCATCAAGTTCCGATTTAATAATATTTGCCCAATCAGCATATGCTGCAGATTCTGATATAGGTTTTAAGGCTCCTTTTAAGGAATATTTCCAATAAGTTTTCAGAGCATTAAGTGCTTCTGCACTTTGAGCACCGGAACCGTCAACACCATAACCCATTTGTACTGAAACACCGCAATGATATACTAATTTTGCAAACTCGCCTTCAAAGGTGTTTAGGCTATTGCTCATAGCGTCATAATTGTATGTTTGATTAGCAAAATTAACAGTCTGACGCGGATAAGTATAAAGCAATTCACCGGTTTCATCATCATAGTCTCTTGGAATGTATGACACGCCACCTATTCCTGAAGTAGGATAACGGTAGTAATTCATGAGATTGATCATGGTCAGAGCAACACAACCAACGGGAACTCTGTAATCTGTAGTAGATTCAGGATTGTAAGGGCAATAGTTATTATAGTATTGAACCTGATCCCAAGTGGTGGTAACCAATGGTTCTACTGCATTAAGAACTTTTCTTGATGAAGCAACAAAATTTTCAGCACCATAATGTTTCCACATTTTCATTGCCGGAATAGCTTCTGCAGGATGAGCTTTTACAAATTCAATTTGGTTTTTGTATTTTTCCGTAATAAATTCGGTAGAACTGTGACCGTAATAATCTGATTCTAATGAATATGCCAAAACAGGTGTAACCAAATTTGTGGCAGAGATAATGATAAATCCCTTGTTCCCAATTTTAAAACGATAATATACCGCCTCCCCGTTTGCATCTGTTTCTGTATATTGTAAAGTAAAATCAGATTCAGTTAATGAATAATTGCCACATCTTTCTGAAATGAAATTTTTGGCAACTCTTTGAGCGTCATCTGAAGGAACAATATTAGTAGAAAAAGTAAATGCCACGAGCGAAAGAAAGAAAATTAAAAGGATAGCTTTTTTCATAATGATTATGTTTAAAATTATTTTTTCATATTAAAGTGAGCAAAAATACAAAAATTTGTCATACATCAATAGTATACTTGTTTTTTTTATATTTATTTGAATAAAAATATTTTATATAATTAATGTTTGAAGTGACGTGAAATTATACTTTACCTGAGCTTGTTTTTGTTGAAATGTGGAATGACTATTCTTACAAAAATTCCAAAGGAAAGTAGCGCCAGCAAAGTTCCTGCTAAATAGGAAAATGAAAAACCTCGTATCTCTGATAAATAACCTCCTAAATATACACCTGCACCCATGCCAATGTCCCAGCTTGTCAGATAGGTGGAATTTGCAGTAGCCCTTCGGTTGTTATGAGCCAGATTTAAAAAAAGAGAATTTAAGGCTGGAAAAATGGTCCCATAGCCGTACCCGATAAAAATAGGAATAACGTAAAATAAAACCGTTCCTACTGTCTGATCCCATAGAAAAGTGGGTTCAAGAAAAACTTCTCCAATAAATCCGCAAAGACTCAATGCAATTCCTTTGGTAATTCCCTGAATTATATACCCTTTATCTACCCTTTTTCCGGAGGTGACTCTTGAGAGAATCATGCCAACGGCCATAATTGAAAAGAAAATACCGCTATTTGTTTGCATCCCGTATTCTTGTGCTGAAAGAGCAATATAAGAAGTCGTCATGGCGTATGGTACTGCAATAAGAGCAAATACAATGCCTGCAGGAATGCCTTTTTGTAAAAAAAATCGGTCTAAAGAAAGAGGCTGCTTTTTTTGACAAATTTTTTTTGGTGCTTTCACAAGGTATGCAAAGAAAAACCCAATTACACCGGAAAAAATAGAACTTAAAAAAATCCAATCAAAATCAACATTGTCTTTTAATAAAAGACCCACCATCGGTCCGGTAGCCATTGCCAAATTGCTGGTTACCCCATAATATCCCAATCCTTCTCCTCGCCGCGATGCCGGCATAATGTCAATGACAAGCGTATTTCCTGTGGTAGAAAGTGTTCCGAATGCAAATCCATGAAAGACCCTGAACATGATGAATAGGGTAAGGGTGCCTGCAAGCAGATATCCTACAAATATCGATGAAAATAAAAAGTAGGCAATGAGATATATGGGCCTTCGTGAAAAAGTATCAGCCAGAAAACCCGAAAAAGGTCTGACAAATAATACGGCAATAGTAAAACAAGATAATACAAACCCTACCATTGTATTATTGGTGTTCAGATTATCTATGAGATAAAAAGGTAATGTTGGCATTAACAGATAAAAAGAAAAACTTGACATAAAATTTGCAATGCAAATAAATACGAAATTTTTCGTCAATAGTTTATCTATAACTTTCTCATTCAGAGTCATCTATTTGTCTGTATTAAGGGATTGCAAAGGTACACTTTTTTAATCAAACCCAGCTTATTCGTGATGATAGGGCTCGTTTTTTAGGATAGTAAATGCCCGATATAGTTGTTCTGCAAAAATAAGTCGTGTCATTATATGAGGAAAAGTCATTTTTGATAAGGAAAGAGCATAATTTTGCCTTTTTTGCAAGTCATCTGAAAATCCATACGCCCCACCAATGATGAAAACAAGATTTTTGATACCGCAGTTGTTCTTTTGCTGAATAAATTCTGAAAATTCCACCGAGGTGTGCTCTCTCCCATGTTCATCCAATAATACTACAAAATCTCCCTGATCAATCTTTTTCAGAATCAGTTCTCCCTCCTTTTTCTTCTGTTCTTCAAAAGTTATTGACTTGCTGTTTTTAAGGTAAGGAATCGCTATGGTTTCATAAGGAATATAAAATCTGATTTTTTTAATGTATTGCTCCACTGCTTCATGAAAAACATCCGACTCTTGTTTGCCGATAAAAATTAACCTGATTTTCATCTCTTTTTCTTCCTTTTTTTAACTGCTGCAAAAGTATGAAAAATCCAAATTGTGGAAACAAAACATAATCTTAGCCTGCTTTCTATGATCAAATTTGAGTCGTATTTTTATTGAAAATGATGATAATGATCTGATTTTAAAGATAATAAAATATTAAAAAGCCACCCTTATGAGAGGTGGCTTAACCAAAATAATAATACTATGATAAAAGGGAAATGTCCCTCAAATCCTTGTTTAGTTAATAATCAACTTTTTTCATTTCTTTATACTTTACCAAATAGCCTTTTGATGATTATTTTTCTTTGATATTGAATATATTCTTAAATACTGCCTTGTCTTTTAAAAGCTGGTCGCTGTTGCCATAAACGCAGTAGGAATCCTGACCGATAATGTTATTTACAAATCCTGCATAAGAACGAATGTCGGCTGCAGTGGTATTCAATATAGCGGTGCGGTCTTTTTGCAAATCTGCTTCAGAACGATTAGACATGTAATAAATAAACGAGGCCATTCCTTTTTGCTCTATTGTTTGAGGAACGTCTAAGTTGGCAATTGTTCCAATGATATAACGTGTCATGGCTTCTTGGTCAGCATTGAATGAAGATAGATAATCAGTGGTTTTTTTATAGGTTTCAAGAGTATTTACAAGATTCGGGTCTCGGTAGGAGTTAAAGGTTACGGTGCCATTTGGGGAAAAGTTGCAGAATCCACCGTATGCTCCTCCTATTACCCGAATTTGATTCTTAAGCCAGTCGGTGGAAATAATTTGTGATAATACTCTCATTTTTCCATCCCAGTTATATCCGAGTTTTTTAAAATCATAACCGGAAATAACATACTGTACTTTAGATGCTGATTGGATTCCTTCATTTTTGTTATTTAGTTGGAATGTCCATTTTTGATAATCCGGCGTTGCAGCAGGTAATTTATCCATAAACGATTTGAGAGAAGTTGAATAAATTGAATAATCAGGGTTGCTGCAAGTGACAGCAATCATCATATTCTCTTTTGAAAAGAGTAGCTTGGCGGTTTCCTTCAGATTTTCAACAATCAAGGGCATATTCTTGTCTATGTCTTTCCCTAATGCGTTTACAAAGCGATAGTAGTCCAGCCCTGATGTCAAGTCATTAAAAACTCCCTGATTGGTAAAATAAGATGCTGCTCTTAATGTTGCTACTGCATATCCATTATTGATAAATGACTCAAGTTCTACGAGATGACGCATGATTACTTCTTTTAACCGTGCGGTATCGGATATGTTAGATTTTAGCAAAACTTCAATTGCCAGATCAAACATCTTGTCGCATTTATTATTTATTATTTTTGATGATAAAATAAAGTATGGTAGCATTTTAGTATCATCGTTGTTTTCTAAATAGGTTCTTAATGAAGTATTGAAATTACCTGTCTGATTATTGAGTTCACGGTTTAATTCTCCATAGGAATAGTTTTGAGTATTTAAAATACCTAAAACATTTGATAAGAGAGATGCGTATGGAATCAGCTCCTGTGGCAATGTTTTCATATTGAACAAGAGATTAGAATAAATGATGTTATTTGCAAACTCATTGTAATGGAGTACTTTAGTGTTTCCAATCTTTTTTTCGTCACATTGATAATAAGTTGCTTTTGGATTTATGTCTGAGATAGAAAGCATCGGAACTTTTGCCATATCTTCGGGAGAGTCTTCCTCATTTTGATAGGCAATCAGTTCTTGTGTTTCTTTAACTAAACTCTCTATTTGTGACTCTGACAAAGTAGATTTATATTGTTCAAGTTCTTTTTCAATGGCACTATTCACCTCATTTTCCATGCCCGGTTTCGGTTCCAAAACAACCAAAGAGGCATGTTTATTATCAAGAATATATTGATTAACAATGTTTTCATAATAGTTACTTTGTAATCCCTTTTTCAAAGTTTCCAGAATTTTTTCATATTCCAATCCCATAAATGGATTGTCTGCATACATCCATCCCGGTTTAATCTGTGAGAAATAGGTTATTCCTTTTTGCGCATCACTTCCTTCTCTGATATTGAATTCCATTCTGTTTAAAACAGCTTCAATTTCTTTTTTATCAATTCCCTTTTTTAATTCTTCTTTTAGTGTCCTGAAAACAATTTCTTTAAATTTATTTTGGTCTTTCGGATTGGCATTCTGAAGCATTATTGTGAGAGCATTTTGTTTAAAATCTATAGGATATGCAGCCACATCTTGACCAATTCCTTCTTTTAACAAAGCATTTTTTACCGGTGCAGATTCTTGGTTTACCAAAACTTCACAAAGAATATTTAATGCATATACCAAAGCATAGTCTGTATTGCTGCCGGCAGCAAAATTTAGGGTAATAAAAGTCTGGTTATCGACAGGAGTTCCTTCCACTATCGGATAATAATTATGCGTCTGTTGCATGGCTGTGAAAGGCTTTTGATCTTCCAGTTTTGTCAGCGAATTATCTTTTGAATATTTGGACAGGTAATAGGAGTCGATAAAGGCTAGTTCTTTGTCCATGTCAGCATTCCCGTATAGCATAATAATGCAATTGCTTGGATGATAATATGTTTTATGAAAATCAGTAAACTCTTTTTGAGTTAAGGTTACAATTGAAGCTGGAACTCCTCCTGATTCTTTTCCGATAGCATTATCCGGGAAAAGGCTTTTCAGATTGTAATAGAGAAGTAGTCGTTGTGGATTGGAAAAAGCTCCTTTCATTTCGTTATAAACAACACCTTTGTAAGTCAGGGGAGCCTCTTTGGAGGTGAGTTCATAATGCCATCCTTCCTGTTTTAATATTCGTGGATCTGAATAGATAAGGGGATTTAATACGGCATCCAAATATACATGCATCAGATTGAAATAGTCTTTGTCATTCAGACTGGCTACAGGATACTCAGTTACATCCCTGGAAGTCATGGCATTAAGAAAAGTATTTAAAGAACCTTTTGATAAAATATCAAAGGGACTTTTTACCGGGAAATTGGTAGAACCGTTCAAAACGGAATGCTCAATAATATGCGCAACTCCATTATCGGAATTAGGTAATGTTTTGAATGCAATTGCAAAAGTTTTATTCTCGTCCTGATTTGCAATTTTTAAAAGTTTAGCACCGCTTTTAACGTGTTCGTAATAGTAACATTCAGAATTGACTTCTTTAATAAAACGCTTTTCTAATAGTTTGAAGCCATGGGTTGTGGTTTGACCGAATCCGTTCATTGTAAAAGAGATTGTAACTAATAATAGTGTCGTAAAAAAACAAACAGCAATTTTACAGTTTTTTCTATTTCTTCTCATTGTTTGATAAGTTAATTATGTTAATAAAATTATTTGTAATCTTTATGTAAAATAGTAATGCCTGAATTGTCACTTGACAAATTCCTATTTTACATTAGTATATTTATGAAATTCCCTAGGTATGAAATATTCAGGACAAGCATTTTTATTAAATGAAATCATATAATACTTCATAATGGATTTTGAAACACTTTTATCATTTTCTACCTTATTCTGCATATCAGTAGCATTGGGTAAAGAAATCGAATTATATTCTTTATCCGAATTGAACAATCTGTGTTCACGTAAATTGTTATTTAGTAGAATTTCAATTCTTGAATCAATTTTAAATTGATAGAATTTATCCCAATTTTGAGGATTAATTTCTGTTTTTTTTGCTGAAAGTGAAAAAGACAACAGCAACAGCATGGATAAAAATAGTGTTTTCATATTATTATTTTTTTGTTGTGGCAAAATAAGGGCTATCTCTCAAAATAAAAAAGAATTATTCGACTAATGGTTGCATTTTTCTTTAAGCGGTTTCTGACATTTCATTTTAACAAGATCAATACTATTGATCATTTTTTAAAGTGCTGAAAAATAGTTATTTAAAATAGTTTTTTTATTTTTATTTGAAAATATCTTTATTTGATTATTTTTGTTGCATAATTAGTTTTCAATAAAAAACTACTTGTGTTAAAAGCTCTTTTTGGAAATAGAATAATTATATAATATGAAGAAACTAATAAAACAGAGAGAATTAAATTTTTGGCACTTTCAGATAACAGGATGGGTTCTATTTGAAATTGTCGGAATAATAAGATATTTCTTTTACAATATTTTCATTGGTGACAGTATTGTCTCTTCTGAAGAAACCATAAAATTACTTATTCTTTTCATTGGAAGTGATTCTTTTGCATTTTGTATTACTGTTGCCATGCGATATATATATCGTTTTGTCGGCAGGCATTACTTCACTCTGAAAGATACCATCATAACCATATTGGTAACTTCAATAGTGATGACGGCCTTAAGTCAGACATTTGACCTGTTTTTCCAGCAGGCGATGGGATATATAGAAGAGAATCGCGCAATGGGAATATATAAAGCTATCTATAGTTCATCCATCAATATTATTGTATTTTTTGCTTGGAGCGGGCTCTATTTTGGCATTAAATACTGGAGAGAATGGAATGTTGAACGTCAAAAAGCTGAAAAAGCAAATTTCACTGCTCAGACGGCACAATTGCAAATGTTGCGTTATCAGTTGAACCCCCATTTTTTGTTTAATTCTTTAAATTCAATTTCTGCCCTAATGGATGAAGATAAAAAGAAATCCAAAGAGATGCTTTGTGAATTGGCAGAATTTCTCAGATATTCTCTTGAAAGCCGAAATATGAATATGGTTCCCTTAAGACAAGAAATTGATGCAACAAAACTCTATCTTTCAATAGAAAAGAAAAGATTTGAAGATAAACTGGAGATTACTTACGATATCGAAGAAAAAGCCATGGACTATCCGGTTTTAAGTTTTATTATTCATCCTTTAGTTGAAAATGCTATCAAATACGGTCGCAATTCAACAGTATTACCATTGAAGCTCAATATTTCCGCTCATGTAATTGGGGAGAGTCTTAAAATTACTGTCTCCAATTCCGGTAAGTGGATTGATCCTTCGGATGCAAGTAATTTACACAGCACAGGTATTGGTCTTCAAAATATTAAGTATCGTCTGGAATCAGCTTTTGGGAAAGGCTCTTATCTTCATATTGAACCGAATGGAGATTTTGTGGTAGCTACCATTTTGATTACACCCCCGATAAAAAATAGTAACTTATGAATATTAAGAGAACTTTAAAGACTTTAATTGTTGATGATGAACGGCTTGCACGTAAAGCCCTGCACTCTCTTCTGGATGAAACCGGAATGGTTGAGGTTATAGGTGAAGCCGACAGTGTTGCTTCAGCTATGGCTGTGATTTCGGTTCAAAAACCGGATTTAATTTTTTTGGATATTCAAATGCCGGGACAATCGGGATTTGACTTGATTTCAAAGCTTAACTATTCTCCTAATATTATTTTTGTCACCGCCTACGATGAATATGCCCTAAGGGCTTTCGAGGTTAATGCCCTTGACTATTTAGTAAAACCGGTAACCCCTGCTCGTTTAGTTGATGCCATCTCCCGCGTACATGAGGAACCACAAATGTTAAAAATTCCCGAAAAAACTCTTTCTTTGGATGATCGACTTTTTTTGCAGTTTTCATCCAATTATATTTTCCTCAAAATTGACCAGATTGTAGTTATTACCTCTTCCGGTGACTATTCTGAAGTGAGAACGAAAGATGGAAAACATGGACTTACCAATAAAAGTATGTTAGAATGGGAAAAGCGTCTTCCTGAAAATACTTTTATTCGCATTCATCGTTCCTTTATTATCAATCTTAATTTTGTCGAAAAAGTAGAAGATTGGTTCAACAACAGTTTCAGAGTATATGTTACAGGGGTTGAAGAACCTTTTGTGATGAGCAGACGTTATACTTCTTTGATTAAAAATAAATTAGGATAATAGCTCTTAGTTTTTGATAATTTTGATTCCCCTTTTATTTTCCCCATTTTGAATTCTAACAATGTATAGTCCTGAGGGATAATTTGACATATTGATTTTTATAAACTCTTCATTCACCGTTTGTTCATATATTTTTTGTCCGAAAGAATTGTATAGTTGCAGTAAGGAGTTTTTGCAATTGGTGATGGTGACAAAATCAGAACATGGATTTGGATAAGCTTTTGAGACAGGGAGGGCAATTTCCTCAATTGAGGTGGTGTCTTCATGGGAGCCCTGAACAGTAATCATATCCAAACAAAAATATGCGGGAGTATTCATTCCGTAATCACTATTATCGCTGCTTGAAAGTACAAATTCAACTTTAGTTATTTCACCCAATGGTAAAAGATTGAACCAACGCCAATCAGTCACAATATAATCTTCAGAAGAAGCTGTAGACCTGAAATCGGCCAAATAAAATTCAGTTCTATTGGTTTCGGACTCCTCGTTATATCCAATTGCGGTTATTTTATACCAGTCGGGGTCTGTTCCATTTGCCCCTCCAAATTTCTTTGCGAGAAAGTCGCCATTTTGCATAGACATTACTGTCGTGGTGGAATTGGTTATATACATTCCTTCTATTTTACGGGCAATAGTATCATTTAACTCAATTAGACAGCGATTTATTCCGTATCCGGCATAGTATGCAGATAAATAAGAGCTTCCGGGCCCCTCCATTCCGCCAACCGTAATTGCACTATGATCATAATTCTCGGTAGTGTCATTCTGCATATTGCTGATGACGAATCCGTCATTATAAAAACCTCCGTAGGAAGTAGAGTATGAATTATTGAAATTGAAAATTCCACTTGAGAAAAATGAATAAATCATGCCTGTGGAATCGGGAATCCCTGAATTGACATCAGGTAATAAAGTGGTGTTGGAGGTTGTCAGGAAGTTGCTGAGGTTACTCACAACGTATGGTGTTCCGCCGTGAATTACTGCAACTCCGGTCAGATCAAATCCTCCGGAAAAAAAATCGGTGGGGTAGGGGTCGTTGATAATATTTCCCGATGCATCATGAGTTGCATAAGTTGAGTCGATAGACCCCACCACATCAATAATTCTAATGAAACGAATGTTCATTAAATCAATATCTGAACTGTCTTGTAATTCCTCTAAATCAAAAGGAGTTCCCCATCCAATACGATATTTCCCTGCAAGATTGTGAAGTTTGGTGGGATCCAAAGTTGCAAAAGTTCCAATCTGGGTGTCTGAATTAGTAAGGGATACAGCCGGAAAACGAACATAGCGTTCCCCATCTGAGCTCACTTCTACAAAAGCAAGTTCTATGAAAAAGTCACTAAATGAATTTTCAAATACAGCAAAATCATATCCTGAACCGTTTACAATGGGTCGGTCAAAAGTTAGAACTGCGCAACCGCCATCTCCCAGACTAATAGCATCAGTTGCATCTTCACTTGCCATGTTCAGAACATTTTGAACCGTGCCAAAAATAACAAATCCATGATTCGGAATGGCAATATCCTGATATCCCCGAACCACTTGGCAACCTGTTGCCCATGAAGTAATACGACTGTCGTCTTTATCGATGGCCAGACATCCGATTGTTCCAACTGCTCCGTCATATTGAGAAAAAACAAGTAATTGAAATAAAAATATAATATTTACTAATAGGAATGTTCTTTTTAAAATATTTTTTTTCATTTTGATAATAATATAATTAATTAAAAGATAGTAGTTTGGCTTGATTTTTTAGTCTTATGACTAGGGAATTTGGATTCAATCCCACTTCAAAAGAGAATTTCTTATTGCCATTTTTGTCAAAACAAAAGACATCCCCATTGCTTATAAAATCGTTGGCATCAGCAATATATATATCACCATTTACCGGATTCACTGCAATTCCGTATGGAATATCTATATCGGTACCGTCAGAGATAAGATTATCCTTTACGGTTGCTTCTGTAATAATATCCATCACCTTAAACCAGGAAGTCTGAGAGGAATAATCATAATTGTATAAATAGGCATAATTGCCTGAAATGGTGAAGTTCAGCACTTCTATATCAAAATTTTGAACTACCTCATCAATTTGTGAATCAATTCGTTGGAAAGAGTATGGGATATTTCCGTAATTACCTCTTGAAACCAGATAAACATCTCCTTGAAAATCAGATTTGATTGAATATGGGTTGACTCCGACAGTAATATCTTTTATTTTGGTAAAAGTGGTTAAATCAAAAACAGAGACAGTATTTCCATAATTGGGATAATTAAGTCCACCCGAATTAGCCACATATAATTTCCCGTTTGCTACACAGAGACCTTCGGGATTACAACCGGCAGTGGCAATATCTTCAATTTCGAGTGTCGTGGTATCCAGCTTTAATACTGATCCGTCGTAGCAGGATACATAAGCTTTATCTTCAAAAAAAGCAATATAGCGGGGTTGACGATTTGCCAAGGAAATTTGTTTAATTGATCGTACCGAATTCACATCCATTACTTCAATTTGGGAGGAAATATTTACAACGCAATAGAGTTTTGAGCCATATTGTTTTAAGTCGTTTCCGGTGTCCCCCAATCCACGATTATTGACTTCTAAGAATAAATCATCGGAAACTATTCCACTTTTAAAATCATAATAAACGAGAGTACTGTTATTCATATTAAAAATACCTTCACACAAAACATAAGCACCTATAGCATCGGTATTGGAAACAGGAATCGGATCCGGTTTGGGATTTTCGGGAGTGCATCCGTAAATCACAGATATGATTATTAATAAAACAATAAGTTTGATTTTTTCCATTATTATGCGCGTTTTATCATTTCATTTTCCGGTTTCGGAAAAAAATCTGATTAGAACGGAATAATTAGACGGCAGGAATTATTACGAACTGTATCAAGCTCTTCTCCCGAAAGCTTTTTTACAAGATTAAGTGGCAGGTTTTCTGACTTGTTTCTCTTTAAGCGTCTTCCCATCGATTGATTCAACAGTGACAATTGGAAGCCTAAAGAACGTATTGAAACTTACAGCAGCGGGTACTGTCCGGGATTTTCACCCGGTTCCCTTTTATGAATCCTCAAAGAGAATTCATCACCAAGTAATCAGGGGCAAAAATATAAATTTTTTATATACAATAATAATGAAAGATAAAATTATGAAAAATTGTCTGGATTAATTTATAAATCTATGAGATAAACAAATGTTTTTCAGGCAATTAAATGGCTGGTTAAAATTTTTATCCCAATAGCAATAAGAATAATTCCACCTGCAATTTCTGCATAGGAAGCTTTGATTATTTGACACAATTTCTTTCCTCCGTAAACCCCTAAAATAGAAAACAGAAAAGAAAAAAGAGCTATTAATGAAATGGAAAACCATATATTTACAACTTTAAGCATTGAAAAACTAAACCCAACAGCTAAAGCATCAATACTGGTAGCAACAGATAAAAACAGGAGAGTTGTCGGCTTCATTATATTAATAGCTTTTTGCTTTTTATTTGGTAAAATTCCTTCAAAAAGCATTTTGCCGCCAATGATTAATAAAATGAAAAATGCAATCCAATGGTCGAAATGACTCATGTTTTCTGTGAGGGTTTCTCCCCCATACCACCCAATAAGAGGCATTAGTCCCTGAAATAAGCCAAAGAAGAAAGCCAGCAGAAGTGTGTTTTTAAACGTAAGTTCTTTTTGGGCAGCACCGGCAGAAAAACTAACAGCAAAGCAATCCATTGCCAATCCGATTGATATTAAAATTAGTTCTATAAAATTCATGAAAAATATATTACTTTTAAAAATGACAAAAGTACAAAAAATGTGAAAATTCGGTTTTGTTTATTGATGTCTGATTATCAGCAAATAAAGTTATCTTTGCATTACTTTTAAATAAAATAAACATGGAAACTAACCGAGATTTAAAACTTGCTGTGATTATAGATGCCGATAATGTGCCTTCCGAAAATGTAAAAGGGATCATGGAAGAAATTGCGAAGTATGGAGTGCCTACTTTTAAAAGGATATACGGAGATTGGACAAAGCCCAATTTAGCAGGTTGGAAGAGTGTCTTACTAGAAAATGCAATTACTCCTGTTCAGCAATACGGTTATACTTCAGGAAAGAATTCTACCGATTCGGCGATGATTATTGATGCCATGGACATTCTCTACACCGGGAAAGTTGATGGTTTTTGCATCGTTTCAAGTGATAGTGATTTTACAAGGTTGGCAATCAGATTAAGAGAATCCGGCATGAAAGTCATTGGTTTTGGGGAGAAAAAAACTCCCAGCCCTTTTATTGTGGCTTGTGATAAATTTATTTACCTTGAAATTCTTACAAATACCAAACCCAAGGAACCTTCAGAAATGGCGATTTCTTCTTCTGCCCAATCGGTTGTACCCTCTGCTGTAATACACAAGGTCGATTCGAAAACAGTTTCTCTAATTTCGGTAACCGTGAATGATATTGCAGACGAGGACGGATGGGCTTTTTTAGGAGATGTTGGCAATCTTTTGATGAAAAAAAGACCTGATTTTGATTCCAGAAATTATGGTTACGATAAGTTAACGCCTTTAATCAAATCTCTTAAACAATATTTTGAAATTGATGAGAGGATAACCGATAGGGCAAACATTAAGCATGTCTTTATAAGGATAAAAACTAAAAAATAAATACTTTTTTTCTTAATTAACTCTATTTTATAAAGGGATTCTTGTAGTTGTTGTCATCCCCGATTTTTCACATTTTATTGTATCTTTGCTGCCATAATTTATAGCTGAAAATGTTCTTGAGGAAGTGTTTTTTATTTCTACTTTTTTTATCAAGCACTACTTTTGCTTTAGCAACTCATCAAAGGGCGGGAGAAATCTCATATAGATATCTGAGTGGACTTACTTATGAATTTACTATTACCACCTATACCTTTACTCCAAGTTTGGCAGATCGTCCTCAAATTGATATTTACTGGGGTGATGGAAGTAGTTCCACTGTTAACAGAACTTCAAAGACTGATATGGGGAATGACATTTCCATCAATATATATGTAACTCAGCATACTTTTCCTGCGGCCGGCAGCTATTCCATAACTTTTGAAGATCCGAACAGAAATGCCGGCATTGTAAATATTCCTAATTCTGTGAATATTCCTTTTTTTATTGAAACAAATTTAATTATCAACCCTTTTTTAGGAAGCAATTCTTCCCCTGTCCTCTTAAATCCGCCAATTGATGATGGCTGTTTAAACATCACATACTATCATAATCCGGGAGCCTATGATCCTGACGGAGATAGTCTGGCTTATAGTTTGATTACCTGTCGGGGGTATAATGGAGAGAATATTCCCGGTTATTCACTTCCGGCTGCTTCTAACTCTATTTCTATTGATCCTTATACAGGTGATCTGGTTTGGGATGCTCCGATTATAGTCGGAGAATATAATATTGCTATTTTGATAAAAGAATACAGAAATGGTGTTATGATTGGAAGCATGGTCAGAGATATGCAAATCGCCATTGTTGCCTGTGATAATATCCCACCTGTTATCACAACCATAGAAGATACTTGTATTTTAGCAGGTACAAGTTTGACTTTTACTGTTTCAGCATCAGATATTAACTCTTCTTTGGTTTCGCTTTCTGCAACAGGAGCCCCTTTTGAAATATTAAATTCTCCTGCTTTATTTCCGGAAGTTTCGGGTGCTCCTCCAATTAGTTCACAGTTTGTATGGATTACCAATTGTAACCATGTCAGATTAAACCCCTACAATGTTTTATTTAAGGCAATTGATAATGGACCGCAAGTGAATTTGTCAAGTTACAAGACGGTTAATATAACAGTAATTGCACCCAAACCAGAAAATCTTGCAGCTATCGCGATTGCCAATAATATTTTTCTTTCATGGTCTCCACATACCTGTTCAAATGTTGTGGGATATAAGATTTATAAACGTCGGTCAACTAATCCCTTTATTCCCGATTATTGTGAAACGGGAATGCCCGATGAAGAAGGATATCAATTGATTGGTTATACAAGCAATTATCTTGATACTACTTTTGTCGATGATGGTTCTGTGATGCCCTCATTTCATGCTAATGAATATTGTTATCGCATTGTTGCCTTCTTTTCAGATAATGCAGAAAGTTATGTCTCGGATGAAGTCTGTACCTATCTTTTGGATGATGCTCCGGTTATTACGAATGTAGATGTTGTTGAAACAAGTGTTGAATATGGAATTATTAATGTTAAATGGAGAAGACCGATAGCTATTGACACCGTCCAATTTCCAGGACCCGATTATGAATACCATATTTTTAGGAGAACTTCCCAAGATAATAATTTTCAACAGATTGAAACAACCTATTCGATTTCCGATACCCTTTTAACAGATACAAATCTGAATACTAAAATGTTGACTTATTTTTATAAGGTCGAAATCTGGGGCTACAGGGCTGACTCTTTAGTCATTATTGAAACATCAGATGTGGCAAATTCAGTTTTTTTGAATCTTTTACCATCAGACAGAAGGCTGAAACTTTCCTGGAATGAGCAGGTGCCATGGACAAATATTGCTTATGTGATTTATCGTTATAATGATATGACAGCTCAATATGACTCTTTAGATATAACTGCTAATCAGTATTATATTGATGATGAATTAATAAATGGGGTTGAATATTGTTATTATATCCGATCAATAGGCGGTTATTTTGTACCGGATTCAATATTTCCTTTATATAATCGTTCTCAGGAAATATGTGCCTATCCTATTGACAATGTTCCTCCTGAAATTCCGTCCGTTACAGCAATAACTGATTGCGAAACAGTTACACTGACTTGGTATTTTATTACAGATTCTTCCTATCTTGATGTATATCAATATTATCTCTATTATAAGCCTACTAATAATGCTCCTTTTACTGCTATTGATTCATTTATGATTGAAAACAATTCTTGTTATATTGAGCCTTGCAGCATAACTATTGATAATATTAATTTTATAACGGGTTGTTTTGCCTTGGTTTTAGTTGATTCAAATGGTAATTATTCGTCAATGAGTTCAGTTACTTGTTTTGATTACGATGAATGTATGACTTATTCTTTGCCGAATGTCTTTACGCCAAATCAGGATGGGATAAACGATTTATTTACTCCTTTTCCCTATAAAAATGTTCAAAAAATTGATTTTCAAGTACATAATAGATGGGGGAGAATTGTTTTTAAGACTAATAATCCGGATATAAATTGGGATGGCACCGACTATATTTCAAAACAATTATTACCTGACGGAGCCTATTTCTATGTTTGTGATGTTTTTGTTCAGACACTATCGGGAGTTCTTACGATTCCCTTGCATGGAACAATTACTTTGTTGACAAATAAAAAGAATTAATTATTAATTTTTGATTGGCAATGTAATTGAAAATGTGGCTCCGGGTCCGTCACTATTATTCTCAGCCCTTATGGTGCCGTTATTTTTCATAATCAGATCATTGCAAAGTATAAGCCCAAGTCCTGTGCCTGTTTCGCTTGCAGTCCCTTTAGTAGTAAAGTATTTATTATTGGTAAACAAGTCTTTAATTTTTTCAGGATTAATACCTACTCCGGTATCTTTAATACTAATTTCATAGTAGTTATCCTGAAATTTTTTACCGAAGAATGTAATTTTTCCGTTTTCAGGGGTGAATTTCCCGGCATTATGCAAAAGATTCATAATTACTGAATTAATCATTTCAGCATCAGCAAATACTTTTTGTTCAGGTTCAATAAGATTTTCAATAGAAATATTTTTTTGTTCAAAATTATTTTTTGTTACTAATAGGATATTCTGAATTAAATTATAGATAGAAAATTCTTTTGGTTCAAACTTTTTAAAAGTACCTAAAACTTTGCTATTATTAAGTGTGTCATTAAAAATCTGAATTAAGTTAGTGGCACTTTTATTAAGCTGTTCAGATATGTATTTCATTTTTTCTATTGGGAGATTCTCTAACATCATTAATTCGGAGTAGCTAAGAATCGGGGTAAGTAGATTCTTTAAGTCGTGAATTGTAGAAGCAATGAACATGTCATTATTTTGCATCAAATCCTTGCTCCTTTTAAGCATATTTTCCAAATTTTTTCTCAATCTTAAATTCTCAGAAACATCTACAACCATGCAGAAGTAACAGGATAATTCATTTACAACAGTATATTTTGTAATATACCAGACACAATCAATACTTTTTCCGTTTTTTGATTTAATTTGGGTTGATTGTGAAATAGAATTATTGAAGTGAACGTTGTGAAATACTTTTTTTGCATGTTCAAGCTTCTCCTTATTGATCATAAAATCGAGCAGATTTTTCCCAAAAACTTCTTCTTCGTTATAGCCGAAAATATTTACAGCAGATTTATTCCATTTTAATATCTCAAAATTTTTATTTAGTTCAATATAGCCGATTGGCATTTCAGAAATAAAAAATTCAAATTTTACGATCAAATTTTGTAATTCTTTTGTTTTGATAATAACACTTCGGTGCAGGAAAATATTTATTATCATTATGGTAACCGATACTATTATTAGCAAAGCTGTAAAGAGAAAAAGAAATTTAAAATAAATGCTGTTTCTTTCAAAAAATGTCTGCGGTTTATACAAAATTGTAGAATTTTTAGGAAGCTTTACATTCAATAAATTGTGTTTTTTTAGAGCAGGATAACTAAATATCCACGTAGTCAGGTCTTCATTTTTCTGTTTTAAATTGGGAAAAGAGAGTGAATCATTTAAAATACGGACTGCTTCTTTTCCCAATAAATCCCCATGAATCTCACCGCTATTCATTTTTCCGCCTACTACTTTATCGTTAAAAAGATCACTGAGCAGACCGAAAATGGGAAGATCGGTTTTAGTGGCAAGCACATTGTAAAATTCATCACTGGGGAAATATTTTTTTTCTGAATCCTGAAAATAGGCTCCAACCAATAATGCTGAGTTTTGGGGAAGGGAATTTATTTTTTTTATTAAATCATCATAAGGAATATCTTCGTTGAATATAAAATTTATTCCTTCCACTTGTTTTGAAATTTTGTTTACTTGTCTTTTAATATCTTCTGCCCAAGCAATACCGGTCTTTGTGTAGTCATTTATAATAAATATATTTTTTATATCCGGAAAGAATGCTTTGATTTGTAAAATTGTTTCATCAGCTTCTATATTTTCACTAATAATTCTTGTCTGAGAAATAATAGATTTATATTCGGAAGAGGGTTTATTGATGCCGCATGCCAGTATAGGAACATTTTTTATGAAAGAAAGCTCCTTGAAATTATTTTTGATGAATTCAAGTGCCGGATCATCAGTTACTAATATGATATCGAATTTAAAATTTTTGTAAAGTTTTTTATAAAGATCTAGCAGGAAAAGCTCTCTTTCCTCATCCATAAATATTCGCTTTGTATCAAGATGAGCCAGGTATATTTCAAAATTTTCATTCATTAAATATGGGTTATATCCTTTTGCCAATCCAAGATCCCATTTAAAAGAATCATGATAAGAACTTAAAATGAATATTTTTTTTGTATTTGATTGGAGGGTATTTTGTCCGAAAGAAACCAAAAAACAACAAATTAAAAACGAAAAACAGATAAGTTTTGTTTTCATATGTAGATGATTTCAAAAATTATTAATTTATAATGATGCAAATATACATTATTTTTTATATAAATTCAATGAGTTTCATCATTATTTATTATTGAAGAAAATATTTTATCTTTGCCGCCCTGATTTTTAAATAACAAAAAACGGAATCAATAAATATTATAATAAATCTTCAAAGCAATGAAAAAATTAATTTCTTTATTATGGGTCATTTTAATTACTTCTTTTATGGTATTAAGTGCCCAAACTTTAGATTCTCCGATAAATAAGGATCCCAATGTGAAAATTGGGAAACTTGAAAACGGAATCACTTATTACATCCGGGCAAATAAAAAACCGGAAAAAAGGATTGAATTTCGCTTAGCAGTCAATGCCGGCTCCAATCAGGAAAATGATGATCAACAGGGGTTGGCTCATTTTACTGAACACATGGCATTTAATGGAATTAAAGGATTTCCGGGTAATGAATTGGTTAGCGAATTACAGAAAATAGGGGTTGCTTTCGGAGTTGATTTAAATGCTTATACTTCATTTGATGAAACTGTATATATGATTAAAATGCCAGCCGAAGACCCTAAATATGTGCAAATGGGTTTGAATATTCTTTATGGTTGGGCTAATGGTTTACTATATGATAATGAGGAAATTGATAAAGAAAGAGGAATTATTGTTGAAGAATATCGTATGGGACTTGGTGCCAGCGACCGAATGCAGAAAAAATGGTTTCCTGTTTTATTTACTAATTCCAGATATGCAAACCGTTTGCCAATAGGAAAACTGGAAATTCTTCAAAATTTTAAATACCAAACCATTAAAGATTTTTATAAAGATTGGTACAGGACTGATTTACAGGCAATAGTTGTTGTTGGAGATCTTGATCCTGCTGCAATGGAACAACAAATCATCAATACATTCGGTAAAATAAAATCGGTTAAAAATGGTCGTGAAAAAATAGAATTCCCAATTGAAGGGAACAAAGAACCTCTTGTTGCTGTGTGTACTGATAAGGAAGCTATGGGAAGTCAGGTTATGTTAGTAAGAAAATTCCCTCACTTTAGAATGAAAACTATCGGAGATTTCAAAACTCACATGGCACACAGATTATTTAATTTAATGATTGACTCAAGATTAAGTGAAATCCTTCAAGATAGTAAAGCTCCTTTTGTGGGAGCTTATTGCGGATATAGTGAATTAATAGGATCTGTTGATTGTTATATGTCTCAGGCTTCTTCAAAAGAGAATAAAATTGCTGATGCCATCAGAACCCTAATGAGAGAAAATTATCGCGTACTTAAATTTGGATTTTTAGAAAGCGAGTTGAAAAGAGCAAAAGAAGAGTTGCTGAATCAATATGACATTGCTGTGAAAGAAATTGACAAAACTGAATCTGAAGATTTTGCTGCTGAATATGTTGCCAATTTCCTTCACCAAGATCCAATTCCCGGAGCTAAAAGAGAATTGGGTTTTGCAAATAAATATCTGGAACAAATTACTTTGGGTGAGGTTAATGATTTGGCAAAAAATTGGATAACTCAGGATAACTTTGTTGCCGTAGTTCTTGCTCCTGAAAAAGAAGGCGTTGTTGTGCCAACAGAAGCAGAGGTTTTGTCTATTATCAAAGATCCTTCTTTACAAGATGTTACTCCTTATGTAGATACTTATAAAGAACAAAATATTGTTGAAAAAAATAATTTGACCCCGGGCAAAATTGTCGATGTAAAAGAAATCCCTGAAATTGGGACAAAAGAACTTACTTTGTCAAATGGAATTAAGGTTTATGTAAAGAAAACAGATTTTAAAAATGATGAAATATTGTTTTCAGCTCAAAGCAAGGGTGGAATGAGCCTTTATGAAGTTTCGGATTTGGCTTCAGTCAATTTTGCATCACAGATGGTTGACCGTGCCGGAATAGGAGAATTAAACTATTCTTCTCTGGAAAAAAAATTAAAAGGGAAAAAACTTGGACTGACACCTTATATTAGTACTATTGAGGAAGGCCTTTCTGGATCTTCTACTCCCAAAGACCTCGATCTTTTCTTTCAATATCTGAATGCTTTTTTTACAAATCCAAGATATGATACCAGTGTCTATAAAATTGTTATTGATGAAAATATTGAACAAGTTAAGATGCTGAAGGTAAACCCTATGTATAAATTTTTTGGAGAATTTCTCGGGCTCCTTTCCCAGAACGATCCTTATCAGGCTAATCTTTTAAACTATACTGAAGATTTCGTATCTTCTGCCAATTATGATAAAGCTTTTCAAATTTATAAACAGCGTTTTGCAAATCCTGCCGATTTTCTTTTCAGCTTTGTGGGTAATTTTTCTGAAGATACTTTGAATTATCTTATCGAAACCTATATTGCTTCTCTTCCAACTTCTATTGAAAGAGAGAATTTTAAAGGAGATATTTTAAAAGAATTTCCCGCTTCTTTGATAAATAATTCACTCTATTTTGGTGCAGCAGAACAAAGTTGGGTGGGGTTGGGTTTCAATAAAGAATATCCATGGACATTGGAAAATAATATGATTGTTGATCAAATAGAGGAAGCTTTGCAAATAGAATTAATTGAAACTATTCGTGAAAAAATGAGTGGTGTTTATTCCCCGATGCTCCAAATGGTAAGTGAAAAATATCCAAGATCTACCTATACTACTTTGGTTATGTTTAGCTGTGCTCCGGATAATACAGACAATTTGGCCAATGCTGTTACCGATATTCTAAAAGGCTTTCAAAAAACCGGTCCGAAACCAGAAACTCTTGATAAAGTTAAAAAACAACTTATAACTACTAATCAAACTGATGTTAAAACTAATAAATTCTGGAACAGTTATATTATTGGAAATTATTATTACGGTGATGATGTTAATGCAATTAATTCCTATGAAAAACGTGTCAATGCCGTGACCAATGAGGATATTGTTAAATTTATGAATGCCTATTTTACTCCTGACCAATTTGTAAGATTAACATTGTATCCTGAAGCAATGAAGAAATAATTTTTACCATTAGTATGAAAGGCTGCCGAAAACCGGCAGCCTTTTTTTACTTCAGAGTAAACAAATTATGCTTATTTTTCTTTAGAAGTTAGATTATTATAGAAAAATTTTCAATAAAAATACTGAATAGAAAAAAGATAAGAAAATTTTCGTATTTTTGCAATCCAAAAAAATAAAACGAAAAATATTAAAAAAGAGTAGATTATTATGTATTTAACACCCGAAGTTAAACAAAACATTTTTAAGGAATTTGGCAAATCTGAGTTTGATACAGGATCACCAGAAAGCCAGGTGGCGCTTTTTACCCACAGAATTAAACATCTTACTGAACATCTGAAATCCAATAAAAAAGACCTCACAACCAAACGTTCTCTGATTGCTTTAGTTGGAAAAAGAAGAAAATTATTAGACTTTTTGAAAATACAGGATATAGAAAGATACAGAAATATCGTTAAGACTTTAGGTCTTAGAAAATAACGGTAAGTTCGCCAGCTCTCAAAAAAAGGTAATTTTTCAAATTGCCTTTTTTTTCTATTTTTAAGGAAGTGAAAGTCTATATTCTCTCTCTTTCAGAAATTCAAAAAAATAACAAAGAATGATTATGTTAGGAATAAACAAAACTTTTGAACTTGGTGACGGCAGACAGGTTACCATCGAAACAGGAAAATTGGCTAAACAAGCCGATGGATCGGCAGTGGTAAGAATGGAAAACACGATGCTCTTAGCAACTGTTTGTGCCAAAAAAGATGCAGCTGAAAATGTTGACTTTATGCCGCTTCAGGTTGAATATCAAGAAAAATATGCAGCTGTTGGGCGTTTTCCCGGTGGTTTTTTTAAACGTGAAGCCCGCCCTTCAGAATATGAAATTTTGATTGCCCGTTTGGTTGACAGAGCACTTAGACCTCTTTTCCCGGATAATTTCCACGCAGAGACCCAAGTTATTGTTACTCTGATTTCCGGAGATAAAAATAATTTACCGGATGCGCTGGCTTGCTTGGCTGCCTCTTCTGCTCTCGCGGTTTCTAATATCCCTTTTAACGGACCAATCTCTGAAGTTAGAGTTGGCAGAATCGATGGCTCTTTTGTCATTAATCCCACTATTGAACAGATGGAGAATTCTGATATTGATATGATTGTTGCCGCTTCCATGGATAATATCATGATGGTCGAAGGTGAAATGAAAGAAATTTCAGAAAGTGACATGGTGGACGCTCTTAACTTTGCTCACGAAGCTATTAAGATTCAATGTCAGGCTCAACTTGAATTGGCTGCCATGGTCGAAAAAGCAAGCCCTAAAAGAGAATATTGCCACGAAAATAATGATGAAGATTTACGCACATTGGTGCATAAAACGCTTTACGACAAAGTTTATGAAATTGCAAAATCTTTTGTTGGCAAACATGAAAGGAATGATTTATTCGATGCAATTTTAGCTGAATTTATAGAAACTATTCCTGAAGAAGAAAGAGATGCTAAAACTCCTATGATAAATCGATATTATCATGATGTTCAATATGATGCAATGCGTGCTATGATTCTTGATGAAAGAATTCGTTTGGATGGACGTCAACTGGATCAAATTCGACCAATTTGGATTGAAACCGATTATTTGCCGTCCGCTCATGGCTCTGCTATCTTTACCAGAGGAGAAACTCAGTCTTTGTCAACTTGTACTCTTGGAACCAAGTTGGATGAACAAAATATAGACGGTGCTGTAATTGACGGAACAAGTCGGTTTATGTTACATTATAACTTTCCGCCTTTTTCAGTTGGAGAAGTTAAAAGAATTATGAGTGCCGGAAGACGTGAAATTGGTCACGGGAATTTGGCTCACAGAGCACTTAAACGAGTAATCCCGTTCGAAGATGCTGCATTTCCTTATACCGTGAGAATTGTGTCTGATATTCTGGAGTCTAACGGAAGCTCGTCTATGGCTACGGTTTGTGCTGGAACGTTGGCATTGTTGGACTGTGGAGTTAAAATTAAAAATCCTGTTTCAGGAATAGCTATGGGTTTAATTACCAATAGTAAAACCGGTAAATATGCCATTCTTTCAGATATTTTGGGAGATGAAGACCACCTGGGGGATATGGATTTTAAAGTATGCGGAACCAAAAATGGAATTACCGCCTGTCAAATGGATATCAAAATTAATGGTCTTTCTTCTAAAATAATGGCTGAAGCTTTGGAACAAGCGAGAATAGGAAGACTATTTATTCTTGATAAAATTAATGAAGCGATGCCTGCTCCCCGGGAAGATTATAAGCCCTTTGTTCCCCGTATTGTTCAACTGCAAATTGCCCGCGAACAAATTGGTGCCGTTATTGGACCCGGAGGAAAAATTATTCAGGAAATGCAACGTGAAACAAATACAGTTATCAATATTGAAGAGGTGGGTGAGTATGGGATTATTGACATTGCTGCTGCAAATGTGGATGATATTAATAGAGCTATCAAACGCATTAAGACTATTACTGCTGTCCCGGAAATTGGAGAAATTTATGATGGGGTAGTGAAAAATATTATGCCTTTCGGCGCTTTTGTCGAAATTATTCCCGGTCACGATGGATTGCTTCATATTTCTGAAATAGAATATCGTAGATTGGAAAATGTAGAAGATGTTCTTAAAGTAGGGGATGAAATTAAGGTTAAATTAATCGCTGTGGATGAAAAAACAGGGAAATTGAAACTTTCTCACAAGGTGCTCCTTCCGAAACCGGAAGGTTATAAGGAAGAAGACAGACCTGCCCGCCCGAGACCTTCTCAAGATAAGCCTCGTAATGATAGACCTCATAATAATAACAGACCTCCGAGAAGAGATTAATCTGATTATTTAATTATAAGCTGCCCTACTATTTGGCAGCTTTTTTTTTAGCTCAATAACATCATTTCTCATTTATTCTATTTTTTTTATATTTGCAGCAAATTATTAACTGCAAATGTTTAAAATATTTAGGATAACATCATGTAAGAAATTGGGTTCTCTCTTTCTTGTTGTCCTAATCTCTTTTTATCTGGGCGGGATCTCCTATTTTTATCATATTCATATTGTTGATGGGATTATTGTGGCTCATTCCTACCCTTGTTTTGCTCATCATGATCATCATGCCCCCTTTTCCGAAAAACATCACGACTCTCATTGTTGTTGTAATTTTGAAAATGATCCCTCCATATTCTTTTCTGATGAGTTTAGTATTGACTTTTATGATTTAAATCCTCATTTATTTTTTCTGAATAATGTTTCTGTTGACATAAATCAAACGTTATTAGTTTCTTCTTACTTAAAAAACTTATCTCTAAGAGCTCCCCCATCTATCAATTATTATTTATAATTTCAAATATTTAAAATTCTTATCTAAGTAGATAATAGATAATAAAATTCATAATAATAATTATGATGACTAGTTATCACTAAAATTAATATTAATAAAAAAATTAAATGAAAAAATATATCATTACCTTATTATCACTATTGCTAATTTGTGTCTTTTCTTTTGCACAAGATGAGCTCTGTGGAATCAGAGGTAAAATTATAGATAAAGAAGACAAAACTGCTTTAAAATTTGTATCAGTCTCAGTAAAAGGGACTACTTTTTCCACTTTTACCAATGAGTTGGGAGATTATTATTTGGCGGGAATTCCAAAAGGGTCATATGCAGTAGTGGTCTCCAGCATTGGATATGCAGGTTTGGAGAAAGAGGTTGTTTTAGAAAAGGGAAAAGTTCTGGAATTGAATATTGAAATGGAACCTTCACCTTTGAATATTAATGAAGTAGTGGTTTCTTCAAACCGTTTGGAGACAGATCTCCCAAAATCTGCAGTTGTTGTTAATGTGCTCAATCAGGCAGCTCTTGAAAATACGAATTCATGTGTTCTTTCTCAAAGTCTTAACTATTTGTCGGGAGTGAGAATAGAAACTAATTGCCAGACTTGTGGAATGCAACAAGTTAGAATTAATGGTCTTGAAGGTCATTATTCCCAGATATTAATTGACAGTCGTCCAATTTTGGGAACAGTTGCCAATCAGTTCAGAATTGAGCAAATACCTTCTAATATGATCAAAAGAATTGAAATTACTAAAGGGGGTGGTTCTGCGGCATTTGGCTCAAATGCAATAGGAGGAACCATAAATATTATTACCAAGGATGCTTTTTGTAATGGAATTTCTATTGCTAATAATACCAGCCTTATAGGAGGGAAAGCAGTTGATAACAATTCTTTTTTTAATGCATCTTTTGTCTCCCCCAATATTCAAACCGGAGCTTCTTTTTTCGGAGCCATACGATACAGACACCAGTATGATGCTAATAATGACGGAATAAGCGATATCGGAAAGTTGAAAGGAGCTAATATCGGAGCGAAAGCCTACCATAAATTTAATGGCTTTACTAAGCTTACAGTTGAATACCATTATACAAACGAATACAGAAGAGGTGGAGATAGCCTTTATCTTCCGGTGGAAATTGCTAATATAGCAGGAGAATACAAGCTGGATATGCATGAAGGAAATCTGACTTTTGATTGCTATTCTAAAAACGGGAAGCATCGATTTCTCCTATTTTCTTCGACTCATTATGCATTGCGCGACAGCTATGAAGGGGTTCATCATGATCCGAATGGCTATAGTAGAACTTCAGAAATTACTTCTTCAAACGGAGGACAATATACCTTGTTTATGAAAAAGTTTCTTTTTATGCCGGCCCAATTTATGGTAGGAGTTGAGTATAATTATGATTTGTTAAAAGATATTGCACTTAGACAAAATATTTCTTTAAATCAGGAAGTGCACCTTTTGGGAGCTTTTTTGCAAAATGAATGGACAAATAATAAATGGACTATTTTAGCCGCAGTACGCGTTGATAAACATAACCTTATCAAAAAACCAATTGTTAGTCCAAGACTAAATATCAGATTTACTCCTATAAAGTCTGTGATTTTAAGATTAGGTTATTCTTCAGGTTACAGAGCTCCCCAAACATATGACACTGATTTGCATTCAAATATTATCGGTGGACGAGAAGTAATTATTAATCTAAATGATAATCTTAAACCCGAATATTCACATACTTTGACCGGAGCTGTTGACTTGAGTAAAAATTTTAGAAGAACAAAGACAAATTTACTGATTGAAGGATTTTATACGCAACTTAATGGAGTTTTTATTCTTCAAGAAATTGACCCTAATGAATCAGGAGCTTTAGTCTTGGAACGCAGAAATAGTTCAGGAGCTTTTGTCGGAGGTCTTAATTTTAATTATCGGATCGCCTTTCCATTCCACCTTAATCTGGAACTTGGATATACCTTTCAGCAAAGTCGTTACCTTAAAGCAGAATCTTGGTCAAATAATCCAAATTTATCTCCTCAGAAAAAAATGTTCAAATCTCCCGATCATTATGGATTCATGACCCTGAACTACTACTTAAAGAAGAAAGCAGTCTTCTCTTTGTCAGGTGTTTATACCGGAAGTATGCTGGTGCAACATTTTGCAGGGTATATTTTAGAAGATAAGGAAGAAACAACTCCTGATTTTTTTGATTTAAATTTTAAAGTAACTTATAATATTACTCTTTCAGATAATTCAATTCTTCAACTTAATGCCGGAGTAAAGAATATTTTTAACAGTTTCCAAAAAGATATTGATAATGGAATCTACCGAGATTCTGATTATATTTATGGTCCTTCATTGCCCAGAACCTATTTTGTTGGTTTTAAGTTAGATATTTAAAATCGGTTTATTTGTGCTTTTTTTCTATATTTGCCGCAAAATTATATAAAGTGCTAAAGCAATTGCTAGTTATATTTGTAAAATTAAGACGTACGATTAAACAAAAAATCGGAATCCCTAACACTGTTTTGTTACTGAGTTTTTTTACAGGTATTTTTGGAGCGACTGTTGCTATCATTATTAAAAATCTGCTTCATTTTACTACTTCTATTCTTGGGAATGCTTTTCCGGAAGCCGAGGTTAATTATTTGTATCTTGCTTTTCCATTTATTGGAATTGTGCTTACCATGTGGTATGTGGTAAGGTTGGTCAAAGATGATCTTAGTCATGGTGTGAGCATTGTCTTAAAATCTATGTTTAAGAGTAAGGGAAAGCTTCGGAAACACAATATTTATTCATCCATGATTGCCAGTACAGTGACAGTTGGCTTTGGCGGTTCTGTAGGTTTGGAAGCTCCGATTGTACTCACAGGAGCGGCTGTGGGATCGAATTTAGCCCAATTTTTTAATCTTTCGCCTAAAAACACCAGACTTTTGCTGGCATGTGGTTCAACCGCTGCTATGGCTGCCATATTTAAAGCTCCTATTGCAGCTATTGTTTTTGCTGTTGAGGTACTAATGCTTGACCTCACTACTGCTGCTATTCTTCCACTATTAATTTCTGCTGCCACAGGAACGTTACTTTCTATCTTTTTTCTGGGAGAAAATGTGATGTTAAGCATTCCTTTCACAAGCACCTATCAACTTCAAAATATTCCTTTTTATATAATTCTTGGCATTTTTGCCGGTTTCGTTTCAGTCTATTTTCTCCGAATGCTTAGATTTATTGAAAAGTGGATGGGAAAATTTAAAAATCGCTATATTAAGGCACTGCTTGGAGGCCTTTTTCTTGGTGGGCTTATTTTTGTTTTTCCTGTCTTTTATGGTGAAGGCTATGAAAGTGTTAATGCCATTATTAACGGTAATGCCTTTCCCATTTTTCAACATTCTCCGATTTCTTTTATTTCGGATTCTCATTTTGTTTTTTTAGTTTTTATTGCCTTGGTTATTTTGGTGAAAGTAATTGCAATGGCTTTGACAACTTCGTCCGGTGGTGTGGGTGGCGTGTTTGCTCCCTGTTTGTTTGTGGGAGCTTTTTCCGGTTTTTTTGTGGCGGAAATTCTTAATTATTATTTAGGATTGGACCTTCCTGTTATCAATTTTATACTTGCAGGAATGGCAGGTGTCATGGCAGGCGTAATGCAGGCTCCTCTTACTGGCATTTTTCTGATTGCGGAACTTACAACAGGATATGTACTGCTTGTTCCCCTGATGATTACTGCTTGTGTGGCCTATCTTACTGTACATCCTTTTGAAAAATACTCTGTATATACAAAAAAACTTGCTGAAATGGGAGCTTTGAAAACCCATAACAAGGATAAATTTGCTATGAAAAGAATAAAATGGCAAAATCTTATTGATCATGATATTCTGACAATTCCTATTCATAGCTCTT
>JAEWNB010000182.1 GCA_023392945.1 Bacteroidota bacterium | reverse complement strand
CACCCTGAAAGAGCACCTTTCGGGGTGTTTTGCTTTGGCGTCGGTCAACGGATTGCGAACCGCAGTGTCTGAATAATAAAAACAATCAAACGAACCACCCTTAATTTCATTATTAACTTCTACACTTAAGTATAAACTGTGTGATTATTTGTAAGCTCTATTCTTAAAAAAATGATATATTTGCAAAAAAAAATTGGCAAGATGAAAATAGCGAAAAAAATTGTCTTACTGTTAATTATAGCAGGATCGGCTTTCTTTTTTTACTCCTGCAACTCTAAACCGGAAGAAGTTACCGAACAATTTGCCCAACATTGGTATAAAGGAGAGTTAGAAGCAGCAAAAAAGTATGCTACTCCCGAATCCGAAAATTTCATAACCATTATTGAAGGATTGCAGAATGTTGAGGAACTGAAAAAAATGCAAAAGACGACTGTTGAGATAACAGAAATCACAACAGAGGAGACTTCCGATTCTACAATGGTATGTCATTGTAAAATAAAACTTAACAATAAAGAAGACAAAGTAACTTTCCATTTGGATAAAATAGACAACGAATGGTTAGTAAATATTAATAGATAAACTATTCAGAGTGATGAATTTTATTGATGAATTAACCTGGCGTGGCATGCTTCACAACGTAATGCCGGGCACTGAGGAGCAACTAAAAAAAGAGATGACGGCTGCCTATGTGGGGATTGATCCTACTGCAGATTCTTTGCACATAGGGCATTTAGTCAGTGTAATGATTCTGAAACACTTTCAAAATTGTGGTCATAAGCCCATTGTTTTATTGGGAGGTGCCACCGGCATGATTGGGGATCCATCAGAAAAATCGCAGGAGAGAATTTTATTGAATGAATCGACTTTACGTCATAATGAAAAATGCATTCAACGGCAGCTCGAAAAATTCCTGAATTTCAATTCATCAGAAAAGAATGCTGCCCTGTTGGTGAACAATTACGACTGGATGAAAGATTTCTCCTTTTTAGCTTTCATTCGGGATGTTGGGAAACACATTACCGTCAACTACATGATGGCCAAAGACTCGGTAAAAAAGCGGTTGAACGGAGAAGGCGAAGGGATGTCTTTCACGGAATTTACCTATCAATTAGTACAGGGTTATGATTTCTTCTATTTGTATGAAAATTACAATTGCAAACTGCAGATGGGTGGCTCGGATCAGTGGGGAAATATTACTACCGGGACAGAATTGATTCGCCGGAAATCTTCAGGAGAAGCTTATGCTCTCACCTGCCCTCTCATCACCAAAGCCGATGGGGGCAAATTCGGCAAAACCGAAAAAGGCAACATCTGGTTAGACCCTGAAAAGACTTCTCCATACGCATTTTATCAGTTTTGGCTTAATTGTTCCGACGAAGACAGCAAGAAATACATTCGTATTTTCACTATGTTTTCCAAAGAAGAAATTGAAAAGATGGAAAAGGAGCATGACGAAGCTCCCCATTTAAGAGTCTTACAAAAAGCTTTGGCAAAAGAGCTTACCATTAATGTTCATTCTGTTGAAGATTACGAAGCGGCTCTCAATGCTTCAGAAATTCTTTTCGGAAAAGGAACTGCCGACTCTTTATCAGCGCTTTCGGAAAAGATGTTTTTAGCTGTTTTTGAAGGCGTTCCCCAGGTTGAATTGTCTGGTGAACTCATTGAAAAGGGTATTCCGATTGTTGAATTCCTCTCTGAGTTTACCGGAATTTTTTCTTCTAAGGGAGAAGCAAGAAGAATGTTAAAAGATAACGGAATATCTATCAATAAAAATAAGATTGATGAATCCTTTGTAATAGATTCAAAATCATTGTTAAACGGCAACTATATTTTGGTTCAAAAGGGGAAGAAAAACTATTATATCATTAAAAACCAAAAGAAATAATATGTCAATAGGGGTCATTATCGCTTTAATCATTTTAGGAATCATCTGTATCATTCTTGAAATATTGGTAGTTCCAGGGGGAGTTGTCGGAATTATTGGTTTTTTAATGATGGCAGGTGGTGTGGTTATTGCCTATATTCAGCATGGGGCTGTAGTCGGGAATATCACGATGATTGCGACCGTTCTGGTTACTATTTTCGGAATTGTATATATCTTAAGGTCAAAATCATGGCGAAAGCTGGTTTTGGAAACTAAAATTGACAGTAAAATGAATGAAGTAGATCATTCGAAGCTCAGTATTGGAATTGAAGGCATTGCAATATCACGGCTTGCCCCAGCGGGAAAAGGAAAATTCGGAGATGAAATAGTAGAAGTTGCCTCTTCACATGACTTCATTGACGTCAACAGCGAAATTGTCATAACTAAAATTGAAGGAAACAAAATAATCGTAAAATTAAAATAGAATTATCATGAATGCAGCAACAATTATCATTTTTTTAGTCTGTTTATTTTTCTTAATCTTCATCCTCTGGATGGTTCCGGTAGGATTGTGGTTTAATGCTTTACTAAACGGAGTCAGAATTTCACTTTTGCAATTAATTTTAATGCGTTGGAGAAAAGTTCCGCCGAGTCTAATCGTCAATGCCCTTATCACCGGGACAAAAGCGGGTATTACCAATCTTAACAGAGACCAGTTAGAAGCCCATTTTTTAGCAGGAGGTCATGTAACACCGGTAGTAAACGCCCTAATATCAGCCGAAAAAGCGAATATTCCGCTGGATTTCAAGATGGCCACCGCCATTGACCTGGCAGGGAGAAATGTATTGGAAGCCATTCAGACTTCTGTTATTCCAAAAGTGATAGACACTCCTCCGGTAGCTGCCGTTGCCAAGGATGGAATTCAGTTAATTGCCAAGGCTCGTGTTACGGTAAGAACCAACATTAGACAATTAGTTGGAGGAGCAGGGGAAGAGACTATTATTGCTCGTGTAGGGGAAGGAATTGTAACTGCCATCGGTTCAGCGGCTTCTCACAAAATGGTTTTAGAGAATCCTGATTCTATATCCAAATTAGTTCTAAACAAAGGTCTTGATTCCGGCACAGCATTTGAAATTCTCTCCATTGACATTGCAGATGTTGATGTAGGGAAAAATATTGGGGCTTTATTACAAATGGACCAAGCCAATGCCGACAAAAACATAGCTCAGGCCAAGGCCGAAGAAAGAAGAGCTATGGCTGTTGCTTTAGAACAGGAGATGAAAGCCAAGGCACAGGAAGCCCGTGCAAAGGTAATCCTTGCCGAAGCCGAAGTACCACTTGCATTGGCAGAAGCTTTCCGTTCAGGAAATTTTGGTGTAATGGATTATTACAAACTTGAAAATCTAAAATCCGATACTCAGATGCGTGATACTATCAGCAAGAGCGGACATAGTAATAAAAAGGATAACGAAATTAAATAATCTGTCATGAGAAGGATTGTCTTTACACTTGTATTAATTCAAATAATTATTTCTATGAATGCTCAGGATATCCGGCTTCCGGAACCGAAAAAAAGCGGGGGCAAGCCTTTAATGGAAGCTCTTGCAGAACGCAAATCTACCCGTGAATTCTCCCCCGAAGCACTCTCCTATCAGCAAATTTCAGATTTGCTGTGGGCAGGCAACGGCATCAATCGTGACAACGGTAAACGCACCGCCCCATCAGCAAGAAACTGTCAGGAAATTGACATGTATGTCGTTCTACCTGAAGGCATTTATCTTTATGATCCCAAAGCAAACATTTTACTATTGAAAAAGACGGGGAAATTCTTACAAGATATGATCATGCAGGAATTTGATCCTGTACCTCCAATTCTTTTAATTTTTGTTGCCAACTATGATAAAATGGTAAATATGACTCCCGAAAACATGGAGTTTTATGGAGCTACTGACTGTGGCTATGTCAGCCAGAATATTTACCTCTATTGTGCTTCAGAAAATTTGAATACAGTTGTATTGGGAAGAATTGATCGTGAAAAAATAAAACAATTGATAGGATTTAACGGAAAGGCTATTTTAGCCCAACCGGTTGGTCTTCCTAAATAGTTAATTTTGCAAATGGTTTTAACCCGCCTTACTTTGCAAGGCGGGTTTTTTATTTAAATTAACTGAAAATACTTTTTAATAATAAAAATTCTTATTTTTGGAGTGACTACAAAAACCCTTAAAAACGCCGGAATAATGATCCCCATAAAAACAGGAAAAACACTATTACTCTGTTTATTCCTATTATTTTTATATAGCTCCGTTGCACAAAACGAACCTAACTTTTCTTACCGCTATAAGGTAATATTGTTGGATTCGACTTATGATTCTAAACCGGATCCGGAGATGAAAGCCTACATTGACAGATTACAAAAAGAACTGTCGATTGAAATGGAAGTGGAAATTGGAACTGCAACATCCAATTTATCGTCATTTGCTCCTGCAAGCCCACTATCCAACTTCCTGACAGACGAGCTGTTTTATTTCGGCTCGGACTATTGTAAAACCAATCTTGGCATTCCGGCTGATTTTTCGCTGCTCAATTTTGGGGGAATCCGCAGTAATATCCCGGCAGGAAAAATCAGTGTAGGCACTGTTTTTAAAGTTCTCCCTTTTGAAAATAAGGTAGTTATCATCCTTTTAAAAGGAAGTGAGGTAAAAAAATTATTCAACTCTTTTAGTGCCAAGAACAACCAGCCCTATTCACAAGTTATGGTCACTTACCAAAATGATAAACCTTATCAGATTTTACTAAACAAAGAAAAGATAGATAATGAGAGAATATACAGGATGGTTACCATTGACTTTATCGCAACAGGTGGAGATAAAATATTAAATAACATTCATTTAGAAAAAATCATATACACAAACTTCTTGATCAGAGATGCCATCATTTCGCAAATAAAAAAAATCACAGCCGCCGGCAAAACTATTGATGTCAAAACTGATGAACGCGTAATCATTGAATATCAAAATTAACCCCCTTACTTTAAATCCTTACAAAATGAAGAAAGCCTTTATTCTTCTAATAATCATAACCACATTTCTCATTTCGGGATTTTCTCAAAATGGAGTTTTAGCCATATTACATACTAACGATACACACAGTCAAATTGAGCCTTTTGAATATAAAGAGATAGGGTTGGTTGGAGGTGTGCTCCGTCGCAATGAAATGATTACTCAAACGAGAGCTCAATATCCTCAGTTATTATTACTGGATGCAGGAGATTTTTCGCAGGGAACTCCCTATTTTAATTTTTTCAAAGGCTATGTGGAAATCGAGTTAATGAACAGGATGGGATATGATGCGGCAACACTAGGGAATCATGAATTTGACAACGGAGTAAAAGCGTTGGCGAAAAGATTGAAAAAAGCAAAATTTGATGTTGTTTGTGCCAATTACACTTTTAAAAACAGATTATTAAAAAGAGAAGTAAAACCATTTATAATTATGGAAAGAGCCGGTTTTAAAATTGGCATTTTCGGATTAACAACAGATTTGACAGGGTTAACCTCTCCTGAAACATTAGAACTTGTCACCTATCACGATGCCATAGAAAGTGCAAAGATTCTTGTTCCAATGCTGCGTAATGATTTAAAGTGCGACTTAATTATCTGCCTTTCTCATTTAGGATTTGACTCAGAGGATCCTGAAAATCCTGTTTGTGATACTACCTTAGCCAAAGAGGTGGGCGGTATCGACATCATTATTGGAGGTCACACCCACACATTTCTTTCTGAGCCCTACATAGTAAATGGAGTCAGGATTTTGCAAGTCGCCAATAAAGGCAAACATATCGGAGAATTAATTGTTGATAAAAACAAATAAAATGATTAAATTATTAGTTACCGGGGGAACCGGCTATATTGGTTCACATACCATAATAGAATTACTTAGGGGTGGCAACTTTGAAGTAGTGTCGGTGGATAGTTATATTCGTTCCACTCCTGAAACAATAGGGAGGATAAAAGAGATTACCGGTGTTGAAGTAAAAAATTATGCAGTAGATATTTGCAACAAAAAAGAATTTTTCAGAATTTTTGAGGAGAACCGAGATATAAAAGGGATTATTCATTTTGCGGCCCTGAAATCAGTACCTGAATCTGTAGAAAAACCATTAGAATATTATCGCAACAATTTGGGCAGTTTGGAAAATGTTTTGGAAGCCTGTGAAAAATTCAGAATCCCCAATTTAATTTTCTCGTCATCCTGTTCCATTTACGGTGATGTTTCAAAACTTCCCGTCAATGAGGAGACTCCGATAGGGATTCCCTTTTGTCCTTACGCGCACACAAAGCAAATTGGAGAAGAGATGATTCGTTTCTATACCAAACTTCACCCGTGGCTTCAGGCCGTTATTTTGCGGTACTTCAATCCTGTCGGAGCAGATATGAGCGGCATGAACGGCGAATTATCACCCGACAAACCCAACAATCTGCTTCCCATCATCACGCAGGTAGGAATAGGCAAATTAAAGCAACTGACTGTTTTCGGAACAGATTATGACACCCGTGACGGATCCTGCATTCGGGACTACATTCATGTCAGCGATATTGCAGATGCTCATATCAAAGCACTTGAATACCTGCTTAAAGAGAAAAACAACCGTAATTGTGAAGTATTTAATCTGGGAAGTGGGAGCGGATACACTGTGTTGGAAATGATTCATAGCTTTGAAGCGGTTACCGGAGTGAAACTTAATTATGTTATCGGAGATCGTCGGCCCGGCGATATTCCCGCTATTTACAGCGACAGCAGCAAAGCTCATCAAACCCTTAACTGGCATTGCCGGTACGGCATTGAAGACATAATGGAATCTGCCTGGAAATGGGAGAATTACCTCAAAAAATCAAAATAAAAAAGAAACAAAAACTCAACTTTTTATAAACCCAATTACTATATTTATTTATTACCTTTGCAAAAATTAAAGAATAATGAACTACATTGAATGCGATAAAGATAAGTTAGCCAATTTAACTTATTCAAAAAGCAAAGAAATTTTAAGATCAAGTCGCACAGGCTCATTTGCCTCTTCCACTATCATTGGCTTAAATACCAGAAAATATCATGGGCTTTTTATTGTTCCCCAGGATAAGATTGATCAAGAGCGACATGTATTGGTTTCCAATCTTAACGAAGCCATCATCATTGACAACATGGAATTTCATCTTGGAATTAATCAATATAAAGGAAATGTTATTGACCCTAAAGGCAATAAATATCTTCAGCAATTTGTTCCCTACCCTATTCCCACCTATCAATACAGAGTCGGAAAATTCAATTTCAAAAAAGAGATTCTTTTTCTAAGTGATTCTGACAGAGTAATTATCAAATACACGATCTTGGATGCCTTTGAATCTGCTTCCATACAATTTCAGCCTTTATTAGCTTTTAGGCAAATCCATGCTCTTACTCACGAGAATAGTGCCGTCAATACCAATTACAACCTTGTAGAACAAGGAGTTGAATACTGTTTATATCCGAATTATACTCCGGTTTGCTTTCAGGCATCTGACAAAATTTACTATGAGCATGGCCCTGTTTGGTACAAAAACATTGAATATGAACAGGAGATCAATAGAGGCTATGAGGGACATGAAGACTTGATAAATCTCGGGAAAATTACTGTTCAGATTTCAAATGCGGAAATTTATCTTTCCATTGGAACAAAAGCCATCTCTCCCAAGGATATTGATACTTTATTTGCCAATGAGATGCTTAAAATGACCTCTCATTCAAGTTATTTCAACTGTCTTCAAAATGCCGCCGAACAGTTTATTGTCAAAAGAAATGGAAAAACTCAAATTATTGCCGGATATCCCTGGTTTAACCGTTGGGGAAGGGATACCTTTATTGCACTTCCGGGACTAACCTTAGCAATCAATAAGCCTGATCTTTGTAAAGAGATCATGGACAGCATGCTTTCGGAAATGCAAAACGGTTTATTTCCCAATATTGGGAGCGGTGAAACTGCCTCTTATAATTCTGTCGATGCTCCTTTGTGGTTTTTCAGAACCTTGCAGATATACACTTCCTATACTAAAAGTGAAAAGAGAATCTGGAAAGAGTATGGAGAAGTGATTAAAGGGATTTTAAATGCTTACAAAAAAGGGTCTTTATTCAACATCAAAATGTTGGAAAATGGACTAATCTACGCCGGTGGAGAGGGCATGGCTTTAACCTGGATGGATGCCATTGTCAACGGAGTTCCGGTAACCCCACGCACAGGTTGTCAGGTGGAAATTAACGGCTTATGGTACAACGCCCTGCGATTTGCATCAGATATGGCCGAATATGCAAAAGATAAAGAATTTATTGAAGAATGGAAAGAAATAATAACCAACTTCCCGGCACTATTTAAAGAAACTTTCTGGTCAAAAGAGAAAGGATACCTTGCCGATTACGTTGATGGGGAATACAAAAATTTCCAGGTACGCCCCAATATGATGATCATTACCGCTTTGCCATTTTCTCCAATAAGTGAAAAGATCAAACAACTAATCCTAAAAAAATGTCTGGAAGAGTTACTTACCGACAGAGGCATTCGAACACTATCGCCCAACGATCCGGATTATAAGGGACATTACACCGGAAATCAGGCTGAAAGGGATTCTGCTTATCATCAAGGAACTTGCTGGCCGTGGCTACTTGCTCCTTTTGCAGACGGGATGATTGCGGTATTCCAGAAGTCGGCATATCCTGTTTTGGAAAAAATACTATTTAATTTTGAAAGCTGCGTTAAGGATTACGGCATGACCTCTATTGCCGAAGTATATGACGGGGATCCGCCACACAGACCTAACGGATGTATTTCGCAGGCATGGAGTGTAAGTGCCTTGTTATATATTAAATATTTGATAGAAATCGGAAAAAAGAATCTATTAATACTCTAACGAAAAAATAAAAGAGATGAAAGTACTAATGTTTGGATGGGAATTTCCGCCACATATATCAGGAGGGCTTGGAACGGCCTGTTTTGGGCTTACCAAAGGATTGGCAAAGAACAATGTTGAGGTGATTTTTGTGATGCCCAGAGCCAGCGGTGATGAAGACCAAACCATGATTAAAATAATCAGTGCCAGTGAAGTTGAGATTGATCCCAGACATTCCGAATTTTTCAAACAAAATCACAATGTGGCTTTTGTTGAAATTAAATCGAAATTAGTGCCCTATATTGGGTTAGATGACTACTATAATGTTATAAACCAAATTGAAAGCGAGACCTTTGAAAAGAACAATTCTGATAAACGTAAATATTTCTTCAGTGGTACTTATGGCGAGAATCTTATTGAAGAAGTTGAGCATTACGCAATTGTTGCAGCAGAATTAGCTAAAAATCAGGATTTCGACATTATCCATGCTCATGATTGGCTAACTTACAAGGCAGGTATTATAGCAAAAAAAGTAAGTGGGAAACCGTTAATTCTCCATATCCATGCCACTGAATATGACCGCTCCGGGGAGAATAACCTCAACGAGTATGTATTCAATATTGAACGTGAAGGGATGATGACTGCTGATGCAGTCTGTGCCGTTAGCGACCTGACACGAAAAATTGTGATTGAGAAGTACGGGATTCCTGAAGAGAAAGTTTTTACTTTACACAACGCCATTGAGCCCTTTAACAAGGAAATAAAGAAAGAGAAATTTGTCCAAGAAAAAATTGTCACTTTTCTTGGAAGAGTTACTTTCCAAAAAGGTCCTGATTATTTTGTAGAAACTGCCAAAAAAATATTGGAAAAGGATGACAATGTGCGTTTTGTATTAGCCGGAGACGGGGACATGATGACACATGTCATTAAGCGGGTTGCCGAGCTGGGCATCTCAGATAAATTTCATTTTACCGGATTTCTTCGTGGCGAGGAGATTAGCAAGATGTTCGGGATGAGTGATGTTTATGTGATGCCTTCCATTTCAGAACCCTTTGGCATTTCTCCCCTTGAAGCCATCAGCGCCCATGTTCCGGTTGTTATTTCCAAACAATCCGGAGTGGCTGAAGTTCTTCAGTATGCGATGAAAGTTGATTTTTGGGATATTGATGCGATGGCGGATGCTATTTACGGAATTCTGCATTATCAGGCTCTTTCCTCTTTCTTCGCCACAAAAGGAAAAGAAGATATTGACAATTTAAAATGGGAGAATACTGCCCTTAAATTGATTGATATCTACAAAAAATTTGTATAACTTAAAACATAATATCATGCACTCAGTATGTTTTCATTTCCAGATTAGTCAGCCCTACCGTTTAAGGACTTACAGATTTTTCGATATTAATGAAAATCATCACTACTTCGACGATTTTCAAAATAACTACATTACAAGGCGACTTGCAGAGAGGTGTTATCTCCCTGCCAACAAAATGTTACTGGATCTTATCCATAAATATGGCGACAAGTTCTGTGTCAGTTTCAGCATTGCCGGAAGCTCTCTGAAATTGTTTCAAGATTATTGCCCTGAAGTGATTGATAGTTTTAAAAAGCTTATTGATACCGGTAGAGTTGAAATCACCGGTAACACATTTACCCACAGCCTTGCTGCTCTGAATAATAAAACCACTTTTTTGGAACAGATAAAATTACAGGAAAAATTTCTGGACGAAACTTTTGGAATCTCCCCTACCTCTTTTTGCAACACAGAAATCATTTATTCTGATGAAATCGGAGAATGGATTTACGAAGCCGGTTATAAATTGGCTTTAACGGAAGGGGCCAAGCATATTTTGGGATGGAAAAAGCCCGGATTTATATACTGCAATCCTTATCAAACGGATCTGAAGCTTTTGCTTCGCAGTTACAGACTTTGCGACGATATTACCCTTAGATTCAGGGACAAGAACTGGGATATGTATCCTATGACTGCTGAAAAAATGATCGGTTTTTTAAGGCAGACTCCTGAAGAATCTCCTTTTATAAATCTTTATCTTGACTATGAGACAATTGGGGAATATCACACCTCAGAGACCGGTATTTTTGACTTCTTTTACTCCTTATTTTCTCAATTATGTAAATCTGATGAATTTAGCCTCATAAGACCTTCTGATGTTCTTGACATGGATATACCTGCATCAACCATGCATGCCCCTTGGGCTATTTCTTGCTCCGGAGAAGAAAAAGACACTAATGAATGGCTGGGAAATGAGCTTCAGCAGGAAGCTTTTCATCAGCTTTTCAAACTGGAAGAGTTATACAATGAATCCGAGAATGAAGATGCAAAGTTGAACTGGCTCCGTCTTCAATCAGCAGACCACTTTAACTATATGGGGACAAAATGGTTTCCTCAACAAACCGTATTGCGCAATTTTGAAGTATATCAATCTCCTTATCAAGCCTTTATCAACTATATGAATGTGCTTAATGATGTAAAATTACAACTTGAGAAAAGCTGACAATATTCTTCCAATATTTTATAGATAATGAACCAAGAGAATTATTATTTCATTAAATCTTCCCTTCCTTCGAAGGTAAGACTAATTGCTGTTTCAAAGACAAAACCCGTTGAAGAAATTCAGGCTCTTTACGATTTAGGTCATCGCGACTTCGGGGAAAACAAAGCCCAAGAGCTCAAAACAAAATATGAACTCCTTCCCAAAGATATCAATTGGCATTTCATAGGTCATCTGCAAACCAATAAAATAAAGTACCTTGCGCCTTTTGTAACACTTATTCATAGTATTGACAGTTTCAATCTCCTAAGGGAAGTAAACAAAGCTGGCGAAAAAAACGGGAGAATCATTCCGTGTCTGCTGCAATTTCATATTGCCACCGAAGAGACCAAGTTTGGATTTGCCATGGCTGAATGTGAAGCAATGTTACAGGACACTGTTTTCAAGGCCTTGCATAATATTGAAATTCATGGCCTAATGGGCATGGCAACCTATACCGACAATATCGGGCAGATTCATGACGAGTTTAAAAATCTTGCCTCTGCATTTACCAAAATCAAAGAGGAATATTTCCAGGATAATGACAATTTCAGGGAGATTTCAATGGGGATGACGGATGATTACAAGATTGCCGTTGAAGAAGGCAGCACTATGGTCAGAATTGGAAGTGCCATTTTCGGAGCCAGAGCAGTGCCGAATAAGCAATAGATAACAGTATTACTTTTTTTTGCAAAAATTGAATGAGCAGGGAATGGAAAGTTCATATCCCAATCTTATGCTATAAAAAGGATAATCTACCAGACCGATCAAGCCGGAAATATAAAGGGAATGGATTTTTTTAAATTCCCGGGAAAATTTGGCACGAACAATCATCGGTTTATCTCCCGGTTGTCCCCAGCCCACATAGCCGCTCCAATCAGCTTCAAAATAGCTTTTGGCAAATGCCGCATTCAATTTAATTCCATAGAGAAAAGCGTCATCCTGAAAGCCCTGCATTGCCTGCCAGCACAAGAATCCCGCCATTTCCGAGACCGTCAGTGATTGGATAAACTTACTATTCTGAAAAGTCCATTGTTTTCCGATATTAAAATCGAAATAATAACCCGGCGTATCATAGTAGCGACAATCTGTCAACGGCCCACCCGAAGCTGTTTTCAGCGTTGCATTGAAACGGATATCCGGTAAAAACCGATGATTCTTAACCAGTTGGATACCGGTTTGTAAATAAAAATCCCCCACCACAACCCCTTCAGGAAATTCTTTACGAGCATAGCGCTCATCTCTCACATGGATGGTAGTTTTGTAATACTCAACCGGCACCATCCACACCGAAACCACAACTCTTTCAGGGTAAACAGGAATATCAAGACGAAATTTTAAATCTGTTGCATTGTCGCCGAAGCCCCAATATTGACCGGCAGATACATCCAGTTGTAAGTCAGCCGGGACTCTCCCATTCCCCATCTCCGGAACCGGAAATGCATTAGGGCCGAAATAAGAGGTAGAATAGGTAAAATAATTATACCAGGGAGTATGGCCATCCCAGTCAGCCATTTCATTCCACCAGGTCCAATCCACTTTTTGTGCTCTGCCACTCATCAATGAGAAGAAAATCGAGCAAAATAACAATATCCGGTATCTTTTCATATTCCCACACATATTGACGACAAAAATAGATAAATAAATGAATTGACTACAGCTAAAATTAATGCTCTGTTTTAGAAAAAAAATCCCTCGCTATTATAAGCACTTCGTTTTTTCATTTCGGGAGTTCCGGCTTCGAAGTCGCGCTTTCTACTTTAACTTCTGAAGCAGTAATTCGTACTAAAAAAATAATATTATTTCATTTATATGTAAAATTTTGTATTTTTGCAAATCGAATAAAGATGCGATGAAAATAAAAATCATTAAGATTCCTCAGTTGAGTGGTGATAGATGTTCCACATACTCAATTGCGATTGATGATGCTGATGATACTTTATTCGATTTATTTCTAAAGGAAAATATGAATGCACATTTAAGTGAAATACAGAATATTCTTTCTCGCATAAAAACAATGGGAAATAAAACCGGAGCAAGAGAAGACTTTTTTAAAAATAACGAAGGAGCATTCGGAGATGGAATTTGTGCTTTATACGATGTTCCGGAATCTAAATTACGACTATATTGCATTCGTTATGGAAGTCAGATAATCGTTTTAGGAGGCGGAGGTGTTAAGAAAAAAGATATCAGAGCTTTACAGGAAGATGATAAATTAAAGGATGAAAATTATCTGCTTAGAAATGTGGCAAAAGTAATAAAGAGTAATTTTAGAGAAGAGCTCTTTATTTCCGAAGACGGTCTTAATTTTGAAGGAGAATTAGAATTGGAAAATTGAGAAAAGAAAAACAAAACAAAATAAATACATTATGGAAACCGACAATTTAATTGAAACATTATTGGATTCAATCACTCCTGAAGAGACAGCGAGAATTGAAAACAGAATGCTTATATCTGCTAAAATAGCAGATGCAATGAAAGAAAAAGGTTGGAAAAAGAAAGATTTATTGCAAATCTTGGGAAAACACAATCAATCGGAAATTACCCGTTGGCTGAGTGGAACACACAATTTTACCATCGACACCTTAACGGACATCCAACGTGTTTTGGGCATTAAGCTACTCTGTCTTGATAAAGAGGATATGATTATTCGTAAATATAAAATTTTGCCTGTTGTTGTCAAACAGACAAATGCCCTATGTTCTAATCACAATGATATTGTGGGTGCCCAATCTTTTCATAAACAGCAATTTCACGCATAAATAATTTAAGACAATGGAAACTATAGATCAAACATCAGAGAAAATCAATATTCAAGGAATTGAATTATTGGAATATTCAATCGTTTCTGCCGAGAAAACGCTTCCGGAGACCATGGAATATAAATTCGATATTTACTTAGAACACAAAATTGCCTTAGATCAGAAGAAAATATTTGTTATTACTTCTATCAGAATTTATAATGAGAAAATGGATTTTATTCCGGGAAATATTAAAGTGGGCTGTATATTCGGACTCCCTGAAATAGAAAAATTTGTATCAGAAAATCAACAGATAGATATTCCTGAACCTATCTTAACCATGCTCAATTCCATTACTTTTTCAACCGTCCGCGGTGTTATGTTTACCCTTTTCAAAGGCACTTTTTTACACAATGTTATTTTGCCGATTATTGATCCGAAAACACTTGTCAACGGAAAAAAGTAAGTTCGCTTGCCCGCATTCAACATTCACTTTGCGGTGTCTTCGCTGCAATTTCTGGCGCTTTTTGTTACCATTTATTTGATTCTCTAGGAATTGCTGTTGAAAATCGATGGTGTTGATTTTGACTATATATTAATAATACAAGAGGGAAAAGAAAGATTTTATTTGGAAATAAATTGGTAGAGGTGTTACAGAAATGGCTAAGTGATTATTGCTGAAATTTCCGGAGAGTAGAACTAATGACTGCTGACTGAGTTTGAAAGTGTTAAATTTTATCATTCATTTAGCAAATCAAATATTTTGATTCTTCGTTCTTTTTTTGATGAAAATGAAAAACCTTGTGACTTTACATATTTTTTTGCTTTCTTAAAATTAAGTGTATGAATATACGATAGTTGTGTGTATATATAATCATCTTTAACAGCAAATGTACCGTAGCTTCCAGTAAGATAGTATCTGTAATAGCCTTCTATCGTATTGTTAAAAGAAATGTTTACGCCTGCTGAAAAACGAAGCAAATCGCCATAAGGGAACTTATAATACAATCCTAAACCTAAAAGTAAATCGCAACTGATTTTTCCCATATTTCGTTCTCCAGAATCTTCATAATATTTACCTCCTCCTGAAGTATAGGGAAGAGATGTGATAGTCGTATAAGTTCCTATATCACCGTCTTTATAAAGCAGACGTTGAAAAATTCCTTTTATTTTTCCTCCTGCTTCTGCCATAAAAAAAAGATTTTTACACAAAGGATAATGAAACTCTAACTTTACAGGAATAAGAAGTTCGGTTTCATGAGGATTTAGTAGGGTTGGGTCATATTCATTCACCTCATTCCACGCTCCTGTGCCGTCTGGAAAAGTACTCAGGTAAACATCACTTGTATAAGATAATATTGTCCCATAATTGATGCCGACCACAATACCGAAATATTTGGCAAAATGGTAGGAAAATTCTATACCTGTCTCCCATCCGGAAGTCCATCTTGCTCTTGGCGCAGGGTCTGAACCCGTTAATGCAACAAAAGAGCATTTTTGGATAAATTCTGATTGTCCGGAAATCCCTACATGAAATCCTTTAAACGGATAAAATGAGGGAACAGACTGTGCATAGGAATTACATAACAGCAGGGTAAAAACTGCATATACTAAGAAATTTTTGTTTTTCATTTGTGTATATTTTTTATTACCTCAAGTAACAACTGTAACTTTGAGTGTAATTTATATTAAGTTGATTATCTACTTGCAAAAATAATAAAAGGAATCAAAAATTCTAATTTGTTACACAGGCATTTAATCATAAAGCAAGTTGAGATTAAAAGTATACAAGCAGGTAAAGTAATCTGCTTGTATACTTGATTAATTATTCAAGATTTCCTGTTTCTGCGTTAAATTGATATGACCACCCTTGATGGCGACATTGTATATAACTCTCAGTAGGATCAGTGTGCATCTTTTCTATTTCTATTTGGGGATAAAAGATAATACCATTATCACCTAATTGTGTAGAAGAAGAAGTATCATTGATGGTTTGAACTCTACGAGTATATTTAATTCTCGTCCTTGAATGATGTTTGCTAGGAGTGTTCATATCTAAAGAAATATCTCCATTACTTAGGCAACTTTCACTATCTGTCATGTAATTGTAAAGTCTTGTTTTAAGAGCAAGAGCACAAATTGTATAATCATTTCTCCACTTTCCATTTTTCTTTTTATAATTAGCCATGGTAACAGTAGTTTTACATCTATGTAGCAATGCAGTGCCATATCTGTACGACCATGTAAATTTCTTTTCTCCCACCTCTGGATGATATTGTTGGTCAGATATATAGGTAAAAGAATTATAACAAGCATCTGCACTTTTAATAATACATACACCTTGTAATTGTTCTAATAACATTTCTAAATCGGACATTGTCACTGCTGCTCTAATTTCAGGAAGATGTTCAATTTCTTTAATTGGAATGATGACTTGGCAGCCATTGGAACGCATTTGATAAATGGTATCTCCAATGCAAACCTCATGATATTGTGAATAAAGTGTCTGCTCTGTCGGACAGTTCACTATTTCGTCTATAGGCGGAGTCCCTGTTGCTTCTTCCTCAAGCCAAGTATTCTCATTCTCCACCCAAATTGCACGAAGATTATTGCCTATTATTCCATATTCTTGTTCAAATAAAAGTAACGGCGTATACTCATCAAAACCAAGCGTATCAATGATTAAATCTAATTTATCTTCATCATCTGTGTCATATTGATTGAAGAAAATATCAGACCATGCTTCGCACTGTGTTAAAAGATCTTCATACACTTGACAATATTGTTCTACGCTTTCAAATCGTAAAATATCACCATTGATAAGAGTAATCTTTCCAAAATCAAAAGTTGGGACATCCTCGTAAAGTTTTGCTAATTCAGTGTTCATCTGAAGAGATTTTAAGGAAAGATTATCATAATTGTTTTTTAAGGAAATATCTGTGTCTTTATTGCACCCAATAAAAAAATAACAACTTGCGATAATGCTTATCGTTATTACAAATAGTAAAATTGATTTTTTTTTCATTTATATTTTTTTAAAGTTATTCAATTTATTTTTCGAAATAAATCAATGATCTTAAAAGATTCTGAAAGGCTTGTAATCGTAATGAAAATGTTGTATATTTGCCATTATAATTGAGATGTGCTATTATGAATACAAACTTATCATATTAAAAGCAGAAAAGCTTTTTCTGCAATGCCTTAGGTGCTTGGCAGCAGGGTCGGGTAATTTTTTCTTTTCAAGGCTTAAAATACCTTTCTCTGCAGGGCACTTTTTTTATTGCCTTCCGTCAACAGGCGCACTCAATGACGGAGGCTTTGCAGGGATAAGTTGGTCTTGCATAAGAAATGTATTTCACAAAAGAATAAAGGTGATTGGAGGAGAAAAATAACAAATAAACAAGGAATCCTCTCTTTGCCTCCCTTATTAAATATCTGTGGCAAGCAACAACTTAGTATAAACCATGTCATCATAGAATTTTGTTTCCGGCAAAATTGCAGTACCAATTTGATTATCATTATTTATAATTTAACATTTCGCTTTACTAGTAAAGTCAGAGTTATTTAGTACTTTTCCTCCTTTAGATAACTTTTTTTCATTTTAAGCCAATTATATTTTTATTGATTACACGGCAGCCAATGTTTTTCACAAAAAACTTTTTCTTTTTTATAATTTATTTTTATTTGCTTTAATTTTAAAGCTCACAAAAATAAGCTTTTTTATATTACAATGTTATTTTTTTTACATTTTTGCTAAAAATAATTTCTTTCTCACCCTCCACCCTTTCATCTGTCCCGGTAATGAGAGGGGGCGGTTGGGGTAATGTTAAAAAAGAGCGCGTTTAATTATCGGTTTCGGGTTAGGTGGGTTCGCTACAATCTTTTAACTCCTGAATACCTGTTTCATAGTTACCCTCTAAATTAAAACATTTTCTATAACTCAAAAAAGGAGAAATTTAACATTTATCAATTTTAACAGGTACAATAAATGTCCCATTTAAGTTAATTTGCCTCGGGTTCATTTCACCAATAAATTTTTACTATTTTTCTATGATGGTCTTTTGATAAAACAGTTTATCCTCTTTTAGGATATTCCATTTTTTCAAAAGTGCTGTCCTAGGTGCCGATTCTGCCGGATCTCGAATAATTGTCCAGGAGAGAATCGTAAAATAATCATCAACTCGCACTATGTAATCAGGTGATTGCGCTATTTTCCTAATGGCATCTTTTTCATATTCATGTGCTTCTTTGTGAAATTCGGGCTTATCGGTATAAGTATAGTACAATAAAAAGGCAAGAATCAAGGGAATATATCCTATCATTTGTTTATAAGATAAATTTTGCAGAATGAAAAGGGTACTCTTTCCGAAAAGAAACAAAAAACACATTGTAATAGGTAAAATAGTGTCATACCGAATAATATAAGGGCGACATTCCCGATATCCGCCCAAAGGCAAAAGCAATAAATAGATAATGGAAAAAAAGCCAATCCATTTGAAAGCTTTTATAATTTTTTCCCCTTCTTTATTTTTAAATTTAAACTTGATGAGAACGGTATTGACGATCAAAACGCCAAATAGAATGGGATATGCCGGAATTTGAATAAAAAAACGATACATGCCCTCTATCAATCGTGCATATAATATAGGAAGAGGCATTGGATTGCAGACTGTGTTCAAATTATATCTTCCCAAGAATAGGGAATAAAGTGAAAACAGGGAGATTGGCAACAAATAGAAATAATAATCTTTTGGTATTTTTTTGAAAGCAAACCAAACCTTGCGAAAAAATCCGGTTTCTGTAGAATAATGGAAACTGTTTCCTAAGTTTTGTATAACCAGCAAAAAAGAAACGACCAAAGCAATTCCGGGATTCAGTGCCCCGCTCAAGGAAGATACCAAAGCCAAGGGGAGCCATAATATTTTAATGTATTTGAATTTTTTATACTCTATTCCATAAAAGAACTTAAAAAATAAAGGTATAAAATAGAGTAAAAGAATAATCATGGGAAGTGCATAAAAAAAATCATAAGTGGGAGCCGGATCAATAATCCCGATTGCTTGACGCAAGGAGCCGTTGGCTTGAAACAGCGGCGTGATCAACACAGCTGCTAACAAGAACTTGAAATTAAACTTAAAACTACCCGAAATAGCAAAAGCAAGCAGCAAGGTGAGTAAAAAATGCATAGCCACTTTTGCCAGGGCACAGGATAAATAAGCACTTCTGACGGGAGTAATGAAATGTTGAAGCAGTAACGGAACCCTGTTAAAATATTGGTAAAAACTCCAATGACAGAAAAATCGATTCGGATTGGTATAAATAGCGTGTTCTTCTATAGCTTTAAATCCCAAAGGGCTTTCTAAAACCATTTTTATATTATCCGGTGGAATAATATTTTCAGGCATATCCCCGTCAAAGGGCGAATAATAATATTGCAAAAAAGAATATCCAAAATCGGCAAGCAATAAAACCAGAAACAATGAGATAACTATTTTTTTTATCAACGGGAGTTTTGATTCTAACTTGAATTTCATAACAAATCAATTAGGAATTTCTAAAAACTATTTTTTAACATTACTTCCTCAAACATATCGAAGTTCCGTTTAAAGATATTTGAAAAAATAATCCTGCAAATATAGCACTAATTCGTTTTCTCAATTTGTTTTTACATTTTTTATATGCTCAGGCTTACCAAATGAGTGCTCAGTCGTTTTGAATGATTGCTCAGGCTTACCAAATGATTGCTCAGGCTAATTGAATAGTTGCTCAGTCGTTTTGAATGCTTGCTCCTTCGGATTGAATAGCGGCTCAGGCTTACCGAATAATTGCTCAGGCTTACCAAATACTTGCTCAGGCTTACCAAATGGTTGCTCAGGCGTTTTGAATGATTGTTCCTTCGTTTTGAATAGTTGCTCTTTCGTTTTGAATAACATTTCTTACGTATTTATATTAATCCGGGCACCTTCATCTAACTGTTTTAAAGCAATGCAGCGTTAAAATTTCTTTTACAGATTTTGGAATTTGTTCAGATAAAGAGAATTAAACCTAGAGCCAACCTTATCTGTAAAAATATTACTAATAAAATGAAAATAAATATACAATGAATAGATAATTTTATTATTTTTGCGAGACTAACAACTACTCAAAATGGCTACCAAATCTCTATCAAACAAAGCTTTCAGGCTATTCTTTATTTTCATCACTACCCTTTTCATTGGCTATTCCCCACGTCTATATTCGCAAGAAGGCTCAAATTGCCTATTAGAAGAATGTGGCTCCGACCGATTACTATTATACAAAGGAAACATAGCTGCCCTGAATTTAGTAAACAGCTCATTTATCTCGGTTTCCACACAAAATCAGTTCTTAATCAAAGAGTTGATGAACGAAGAGATCCGAGCTCAATGGATTTACAAAACCAATGCATTTTCCATGTCTATTCGTCATTTTGGCTATTCAAAATACGGTGAGATGAAAATAAGTGCCGGCTACTCTAAACGATTTGGCAACAAAATAGCCATTGGGCTCAACTTTCACTATTTACTGAACCATGCCATCCACTACAAGGCTCAAAATTCCATTACTTTTGATCTCTCTTTTCAGGCAGCAATTACAGAAAAATTTGGTTTCGGACTTGATGTTTACAATCCGGCAAGACTCAAATACGGAATTAAAGGAGGTCAAATGATTCCGGTAGAATTTATTTACGACTGCTACTACAAAATCAGCAAAAAGCTTATATTTTTCGGGGAAATAGAAAAGAAAATACCGGGAGCATTCAATTTAGGCTTAGGAATGAGTTACCATTTATCACCCCTGAGCTTTAGCGGTTTGATTTCTCTTACAAGTTGCAGCTTCTTTATTTCAGTTGAATGGCATTCCTTCATTTTTGCAATTCGGACGGACTTTTATTACAAAACAGGCATCTCTCCCACGCTTGATCTTTTCTACCTCTTTTAAAAATCTCTTCTATGAAAAAATTTACTATACTGCTAATAAAGCCATTATTAACAGCTGCTCCGAGTACGTTGTTAACGATAATATTTCTCTTCTCACAGAGAACGCTTTATTCCCAAGTTGACAGCAGCAACATGGATCTCAATTTTGAAGAAATATTGATAGAAAACATAGAGAACAGAGTCGAAAGCAGTGAGGATGAGTCGGATTACAGTGACCAATTGGATGAATTCATTTTAGAGGGGCATGATAAAATATCCATAAACTATTTATCTCCGGAAGTTGCCCTCAATATTTTAAAATTATCCGATTATCAATATTATCAATTACAATTATACATAGACAAATACGGACCTTTGATGACGACAAACGAGCTGGCAGCTATTGATGGCTTTTCATTGGAGGATGTCGAGAGGATAGCTCCCTTTATTGAGCTGGCTGCTACTAAACGCAAGAAAAAGTCATTTGCAGAATTTTTCAGAAATCCAAGAAATGAGTTGTTGCTTCGCTATGGAATGGTATTGGAAAAGTCAGCCGGATATGACACCACCAAAGAGAATCACTATTTGGGAGCTCCCTTTAGGTTAAGTTTCAGATATAAATTCAAAGCCGGAGATCATCTCTCTTTAAGTTTTGCCGGAGAGAAAGATGCCGGAGAGCAACTATTCAGAGAGACACAGAAGCAGGGATTTGATCATTATGCTTTCAATATCTGCTTACGAAACTTGGGTATAATCAAATCTCTGGTAGTGGGGGATTATAAGCTTAACTTAGGTCAGGGAGTGGTCATCGGCTCCGGGTTGATGAGCGGCAAAGGAAGCGGTGCCGGAGGAATCAGAAAGTTTGCCACCGCTATTCAGCCATCAGCATCTATGAATGAAGGCAATTTTTTCAGAGGCATTGCCACCACTATTGGCAACCCCTCAATAGCAGCCACTATATTTTATTCTATACAATTTTATGATGGTCAACTAACACCGGAAAACGAAGAAAGAGAGTCCTTTTTTGAAGGAACACTCTCCACAAACGGATATCACAGAACTTATACAGAGATAGCCAAAAAGAACAAACTTATCAGTCATAATTATGGTTTTGACTTAACACTGAAAAGGAGAATTTTCAAGATTGGCATCAGGGCGATCAGGACCGACTTTACCAAAACAATAAAAGAGCATGATGAACTCTACAAGAAATTCGATTTTTCGGGAAAATACAATTACAATATTGGCATTGACTATCAGGTATTGATTCGAAAAGTGATTCTATTCGGAGAGGCAGGGATCAGCAAAAAATGGGGAGTAGCCATTATACAGGGAATTATGACAGAGCTTGATCCGAGAGTAAAAAGCTCCTTATTATTCCGGTATTATGACAAAAAATACTTGGCTCTCAATTCCGGAGCATTTGGCGAGAATAGTGCCAATAAGAATGAAGTAGGATTACATGTAGCATCCGATATCATAGCAGGGCGGCGGACAGAATTGCAGTTTTACAGTGATATCTATTATTTCCCATGGCTACGTTTCCGAACAGACAAGCCTACCACCGGATTGGAGCTCTCAGCAAGATGTAATATTACCCTCAACAGAAAGAGTAATTTTTACCTCCGGTATCTTTTTAAAAGAAAAGAAGCAAATTCGAAGAATAATGATTACTACAATGAAATCAATACTTTAAACAGACATAAACTACGGGGGAGCTTCAGTTACAATATCACAGAGAGGATAAAACTAAAGTCGGAATTGAATTTCATCTGCAACACAGAAGAATCTTTCAGAAGTCCAAAACTGGGAATATTGGTATATCAGGATGTAAGTTATTTATTTACGAAAATCAACTTAGATGTAAAATTACGTCTTGCCTTATTCGACACAGATTCATACGAAGAGCGAATATATGCCTATGAACATGATCTTTACCAGACATTTAACATCACCGGCTACTATTTTCAGGGTTGGCGAGCTTATCTCATGCTGAAATATCGCTATAAATTTCTGGATATTTGGGTAAGAATAGCCCAAACATATTACAGTAACAAGAGAGAAATCGGAAGCGGGGCTGACCTGATTGAATCGCCACACAAGACGGAACTGAAGATTCAGTTATTATTTCATTTTTAAAAGCTTCTGTTCTACTTTTTCCATCAGCCACATAGGAGTAGAAGTTGCACCGCAAATACCGACAGATTCCTCTTGGGCAAAACTGATCTCGTCAATTTGTTCCGGCTTGGAAATAAAGAAAGAGTTAGGGTTGGTCATTTTGCACAAGCTGAACAGATAAAGACCGTTAGAACTTTTTTCCCCGGAAACAAAAATAATTTTATCATACTTTTCAGCAAAGGCTCTTATTTGCTGCGAACGGTTAGCTACCAGTCGGCAAATGGTATCCGCATATTGAAAGAGGTGGTCATTTCCGGAGCGATGGTATCTTTCCTTTATTTCCTCAATCAGCTCTTTGTAATCTTCCACACTTTGGGTCGTTTGGGAATAGAGTCGCGCGGGCTTGGTAAAATCCACTTTATCCACATCGGCAATCGAAGAAATGACAATTCCATTTTGGTTGGTCTGCCCAAGCAATCCAATCACTTCAGCATGACCTTCTTTGCCAAAAATAAGGATTTGCCCATTCTGAGCCAGGGTCTCTTCATAGCTTTTTTTAATATTCTTCTGCAGATTCAGCACCACCTGACAAGTGGTATCCAACAAATGAATATTATTTTTCTTGGCGATTTGATACGTTTCGGGAGGTTCGCCGTGGGCACGGATAAGCACCGTAGTATCGTGCAATTTTTCAAATTCATCTCTGGAAACAATAATCAGGCCCAAGTTAGTCAATCTTTTAACCTCTTCATTATTGTGAACGATATCACCAAGACAATAAAGGGATTTATGAGCTTCAAGATAACTTTCCGCTGTTTTAATGGCATTAATAACGCCAAAACAAAAGCCGGAGTGTTGGTCGATAGCCACCGTCATTCATTACAATTTTTCAGGGAGCAGAGAATCAACAAACTCTTGTCTATTGAAGACCTGAAGTTGATGAATTTTTTCTCCGACGCCGATATATTTAACCGGAATTTTAAACTGGTCTGAGATTCCTATAACCACTCCCCCTTTTGCAGTTCCATCCAATTTGGTTATTGCCAGGGCATTCACATCAGTAGCAGCCGTAAATTGACGAGCTTGTTCTATAGCATTCTGCCCTGTTGAGCCATCAAGTACCAGCAATATTTCGTGAGGAGCATCCGGGATCAGTTTTCCAACAACAATTTTAATTTTAGCAAGTTCCTTCATCAGGTTAACCTTATTATGAAGGCGGCCGGCGGTATCAATAATGACCACATCACATTTATTGGCAATAGCGGAGGCAACAGTATCATAAGCAACAGCCGCGGGGTCAGAGCCCATTTTTTGGACAATGACAGGCACTTCTGCACGTTTTGCCCAAATTTCAAGTTGATCCACTGCAGCGGCACGAAAAGTATCGGCAGCACCCAGCATCACCGAATAGCCTTTTTGTTTAAACTGGTAAGCCAATTTGCCGATGGTGGTGGTTTTCCCAACTCCATTAACGCCAACAACCATAATGACATAAGGTGTTTTTCCTATGGGGAGCTCAAAATCTTCAAGGGTATCGGAATTGTTTTCCTGAAGTAAAGAGACAATTTCTTCCCGGAGAATAGCATTAAGTTGCTCTGTTCCGAGAAATTTATCTTTAGAAACACGGGCTTCAATCCGTTTAATAATTTTAAGAGTAGTTTCCACACCTACATCCGAAGTGACGAGTGCTTCTTCCAGATTATCCAGAACATCGTCATCGACTTTTGATTTTCCTACAACACTTTTGGCAAGTTTTGCGAAGAAACTCTCCTTTGATTTTTCAAGTGTTTGATTTAATTCTTTTTTTTTATCTGAAGAAAATCTTGAAAAGAAACCCATGATTAAAATATTTGATGCAAAAATACGAAAAAAGCCGAAGCGAAAAAATCGCTCCAGCTTTTTTCAACCATGAAAACAAAATATTACTTTTTAGCCAAAAAGTCTTTAACATTGGTGCTTTCGAGGATAGAATCCTTGAAAA
>JAEWNB010000163.1 GCA_023392945.1 Bacteroidota bacterium | reverse complement strand
CTGTAATGGATACTACAGCCGGCTTTAAATGTTACCGCGCATCAGCTTTGAAAACGATAGATTTTTCTAAAATTCATCATATTGGTTATGGATTTCAAATTGAAATGAAATTCAATATGTACAAACTTAAGTATAAAATTGTTGAAGTATCCATTATTTTTACTGACCGTAGACTGGGAACATCCAAAATGAGTTCAGGTATCTTTAAAGAAGCTATATTCGGCGTAATCGGTATTAAAATTCGCAGCTGGTTTAAAAAATGGGAGAGAGTTTAATTTGTTGATTGCTATTAATCATTTTTATCTGTTTATAATTCTTATTTAACATAATATAAATTATAAGAAAAATATATTATTTAATTGAATAAATGACAATTGAATCAAAAATTGATATAAGACCTGTAAAAGGATTGTTTTATGGATCAATACCGATAGATATTATAGTTAGTAATTTTGTATTTTTGCAAACAAATAACTGAAAATGAAAAAAATAAATTTAATTTTACTTTATATAATTTTTTTGGGAATATTTTCAAATTCATATTCACAAAATAATCCGGCAAAAATTTATATATTTTCTATTGATGAAAATATTTCCAAACCTGCATTGCGTAAAACTGAAAAAGCAATTAAGGAAGCCAACGAACTAAAATCTGATATTATTTTACTGAATCTCAATACGTTTGGCGGAGAACTTGAATCAGCGGACAAAATTAGAACTCTCCTTTTGGAGTCCAAAATTCCGGTTTTTGTTCGTATTGACAAAAATGCGGCTTCAGCCGGAGCCTTAATTTCAATTGCTTGTGATAGCATTTACATGGCTTCTGGAGCATCTATTGGTGCTGCATCTGTGGTAAATAAAACAGGTGAAATTATGCCTGACAAGTATCAATCATATATGCGAGCATTAATGCGTTCCACGGCAGAAAATAATGGCCGAAATCCTTTAATTGCTGAAGCTATGGTTGATCCGGACACCTATATTGAAGGGATTTCCGATTCAGGAAAAGTGCTCACTTTTACTACGAATGAAGCCATTAAACATGGATATTGTGAAAATGAGGCCAATAGTAATGAGGAAGTTTTTAAAGTGGCCGGAATTAAAAGCTATATTATTAATGAACAGAAACTTACCTGGATTGATAAACTTATCTCTTTTCTTATAAATCCTGCTGTTAGCGGCATTTTGATTATGTTTATTATTGGAGGAATTTATTTTGAGTTACAATCACCAGGAATCGGATTTGCGCTTATTGTTGCGATTGTTGCAGCTCTCCTGTTTTTTGCACCTCATTATCTTGAAGGATTGGCTACTCACTGGGAAATTTTGCTTTTTATTTTAGGTGTCGGTTTATTGATTCTGGAAATTTTTGTCACACCGGGTTTCGGAGTTGCCGGAATTTCGGGGATTGTGCTGGTGGTTGCGGCATTAATTCTCACGATGGTTTTCAATATCGGTTTTAATTTTAAATTATCGCCTCCCAATAGTATTGTCTATAATTTTCTAATTGTCATTACGGCTTCAATTTTAGGCTTTTTTCTGGCTCTTTTTCTTGGAAAAAAACTACTTACTTCAGAGACTCGGTATGGCCATTTGTTCCTGAAAACCAGCTTGACAAATGAACAAGGTTTTATTTCACAGGATATGTCTATTACAAATGTTGTAGGAATGGAAGGAATTACGCTTACTTTTATGCGCCCTGTAGGAAAAATTGAAGTAAACGGTGAAATTTATGATGCTACATCCGAATTTGGTCTGATTGATAAAAATGAGAAAGTATTGGTAACCAAATTTGAAAATTCCCAGCTATTTGTTCAGAAGATTTAATCTCATTATTTATATTATTTATTTAATTCATTTATTGTGAATTAATTATTTTTACTTAAAGTAATAATTTAAGAATAATTTGGGCGTTTCGGCTCGCAACGCTTCGCCGTCGCGCTTACCGCTACAACGCCTTTGCGGTGTTGTAGCGGTAAGCGCTAACGCATAATTATATTGTCAAAATTTGCGATGTACTCCCCTATCCTATTTTATTGTAATTTTCTTATTAACAATAAAATAAGTCATAATTAATGCCAAAAAATTGTCAATAAATACTATACAATTATATGAATTCTTGGGAGAAGAAAAAAGTGGAATTAATATATTCTCAAATTCAATTTATACCAAATTAGCAAATCCCATAAAAGCCAATGCTAATATTCCGGCTGTAATCAATGCAATGGGCACACCTTTCATTCCTTTGGGAACGTCAACAAGTTCCAATTGCTCTCTTAATCCAGCAAAAATGGTAATTGCTAACATAAATCCCAAAGCAGAGGAAACGGCATACACAACACTATCTAGAATACTGTCCGGGAATTGTTGAGTAACTAATATGGCAACACCTAAAACAGCACAATTAGTGGTAATTAAGGGCAGAAATATACCAAGAGCCTGATACAATCCGGGGCTAACTTTCTTTAATATGATTTCAACCATCTGAACAAGTGCGGCTATTATGAGGATAAAAGAAATGGTTTGAAGGAATAATAAGTCCATTGGAATAAGCACATATAAATTGACCACAGTAGTAACCAGTGTTGCCAAAGCCATCACAAATAATACGGCTGCACTCATGCCCAAAGCCGTCCCGACTTTGTTTGATACTCCCAAAAAAGGACAAATTCCCAAAAACTGAGCCAGAATGATATTATTTACCAGTACTGCTCCAATTATCATTAATATATATTCCATATCTATAATTATTTATAAGTTAATAATATAGTTCTAATAAATTACTTTTTTTGCAGTCTTCTAACCAACGCAATAGTAAATCCGAAAACAAAGAATGCACCGGGAGCTAAAACAAACATTAGAATTCCGTCTCCGGGAATAATTTTTTGTCCAAGAATTGAGAAAGCTCCAAATAATTCCCTTATAAAGCCAATGATTGATAAAGCGATTGTAAACCCTACTCCCATTCCGATTCCATCCAATAATGAATCAAATACTGAATTTTTGCTGGCAAATGCTTCTGCACGACCTAAAACGATACAGTTTACCACAATCAATGGGATAAAAATACCTAAACTGCTGGCTAAAGCAGGCACATAAGCCTGAATGAGAAGGTCAACAATAGATACAAAAGTCGCAATAACAATAATATAAGCGGCAATTCTGACTTTATCCGGAATTAGCGATTTTAGCATAGAAATTAATAAATTTGACATAATTAAAACAAATGTAGTAGCCAAACCCATTCCCAATGCATTTGTCAAAGAGGTTGTTACGGCCAATGTCGGACAAGTCCCCAAAACTAATACAAGAGTTGGATTTTCTTTAATAAATCCATTGGTCAAAATTTTAAGTTTATTCATTAGAAACCTCCTTTGCTTTTAAAAATGCTGAATGTGCTCTGGTTAATGCATCACAATATGCTCTTGATGAAATGGTTGCTGCAGTGATTGCATCAACATCTCCTCCGTCTTTCTTGACCTTCATATTAAATTCTGTAGGATTTTTTTTCAAAAATTGTGCTGAAAAATTTGCATCTTTCTTTTTATCAATTTTATCGCCTAAACCCGGTGTTTCGTTTGCAGTTAAGACTTCTGTACCAATAATTGTTCCAAGTGAATCAAATCCCACCATAAGCGTAAAAGTGCCTTTAAAAGCCTTGTCAGTATAGGTCTCAACGGCAGCTCCAAATAGCTGGTTGCCGTTAAAGGCCAAATTTACTGTAACAGAATCTTCATCATTAGGAAGAAGGATTTTTGACTCCTGAGTTTGACCTTTAAACCCCGGAAGAACCGATTTAATTGCATCTACTTTTTTTTGTTTCTGAGAAATAGAAATTGGTTCTTTAGTGATTGTATATACTGCTGCCAATCCTGCAGCCGCCACGATTGAAATAAGACACAGCGACAGCACCAATTGTAATAATGTTGTTTCTTTTTTTGCCATAGTATTAATATTAAATATGTTATGGGAAAATTATTTAGCAAATGCTCTGGGTTTAAATCCCTTGTTTATCAAAGGTACCAATGCATTCATAATAAGAATAGCAAAGGAAACCCCTTCGGGATATGCTCCAAAAAGACGAATAATAATAGTTATTAATCCACATCCAATTCCAAATACTATCATGCCGCCAGGTGAAACCGGAGAAGTAACCATATCGGTTGCCATAAAACATGCCCCTAAAATCAAACCACCGGTAAGCAGATGAAAGAATGGATTTGCATATATTGTAAGATCTGTCAAATAGAAAATCCCGGAGAATAGAAATGCAGTAAGAATAAAAGAGACCGGAATATGCCACGTGATAATTTTCTTAATTACCAAGAAAATTGCTCCGATTAATAAGGCGATAGCCGATACTTCACCAAAACTGCCTCCCATTTGTCCGATTAGCATATCAACATAATTCGGCATTCCGCTACTATGAATTAAATCGCCGACTTTCTCTCCGTTTTTAACTCCCTCTTTTAATATTCCGAGAGGAGTTGGACCTGTAACAACATCAGCAGCCAAATTCCATACCGGAGTTGCCTTTGGCCAAGTTGTCATCTGTACAGGAAAAGACATCAACATAAATACACGTCCGACTAATGCTGGATTGAAAGGATTTTTTCCAAGACCTCCGAAGGGCCATTTTGCAATTGCAATTGCAACACAAGCCCCAACCATTACCATCCAAAGAGGGATATTTGAGGGAACATTAAATGCTAATAATATTCCGGTAACCACTGCCGAGCCATCCGTAACCGTTTCTTTTCCCTTCATGAGAAAACGTTGAATTAAGTACTCAACAATAACGCAGGTAGCAACAGATACAGCCGTAACTAAAATAACGGGAATCCCAAAATAGTAAATTGAAACTAAAAAAGCAGGGATTAATGCAAGTACCACCGGCCACATGATTTTTTTCACTGACTCATCATTATGGATGTGAGGAGAGCCTGAAATTTGTAATAATTTATTGTTCATTCTATCACAATTAAGTTAATCGATCAGAAAAAATATGGAACTACTTGATATTCTTATACTTCCATCTAATAATTTTAAACATGCAAATATAAATAAAATACAAATCGCAATGACAAAAAAATTACTATTTTTCTTAATAACCTGAGTTCGATTATTAATCATCAAGTAATCAATAAATTAAAGAGTTAAAAAGAGTTAAAAAAATAGGTTATATCATAGAATTTTTGTACTTTTGTAGCTGATAACCAAACAATTAACA
>JAEWNB010000101.1 GCA_023392945.1 Bacteroidota bacterium | reverse complement strand
TTCCTCTGTACCAATCATTTCCGTCACCATCAGCATCTATCGTAGTGATACAATTTTGCCAAAATTCGGTTTCAAAATCTTCAGTCCAGGGATAAGTATTGATTACAAAAGTTTCGCAAGGATCTTGTGCCATAGTTAACTGAGTCGTAAGCGGAGCAGATTCACAAGTATCAGCATTATATATGGCAGTTATTCCATAAGAATGGGTTCCGACTGGAACTCCAACATCCGAATAATGAAGAGAAGTTTGCGGTGTGGAAGTAAGGAGAACACCATCGCGATAAACGTTAAAACCATCCACAATAGATCCGCCTCCGGTAACCCACCCCTTAATAACCCAGTTGTAAGTTGCTCCACCTGTTGCTGAGATAGTTGTCCAATTACCGTTATAAAAACAAACATTACCTTTCATTGGCTCTGCAGAAGCAGTAACATCTATATAACAACGTGAAGTAACGGCACTTGTTTGAATACCTATCCACATTTCTTGAGTTTCATCAATTTCAATAGCAGAATCAAGCACCAACGTTGTTGCTCCATTAGAATTAACGGAATCAGTAGGGACAGCTTGAGTATAAACAAGTGTTCCGGGAGTAAATCCTACTCCACTAACATAGCTGCCTCCTTTGTATATATTGACAGCAAAGACATTTCCCGGAGCAAGGGTATCCGTTGTTCGAGTATAAAATTGAACTTTTGTTAAGCTCTTATTACTAAAGCTAACTAAATCAGCCGGAACATACCGATGCACCATGATAACATTAGCCAACCTGAAAGCACTAACAGAAGCACCATGAGACCAAGAAAGCCATTGATCGGGTGCATTTGCACCGGTAGGATAACTCCAGTTAAATGAAATATCATACCATGTGGGCGTGTGGAGTGTCCCTGTCAGACCGGTGGGAGGATTACAAGGCACCTGTGCATAAGCAAAAGTGCCCAAAACAGACAAAAACAATAAAAAAATAAGTTTTTTTTTCATAATAAATTATTTTGGTTAATACTGCGTGCTATTTTGTTAAAAATCTGTAATATAATTAAATTAATTGCAAAAATTGGACTATAAAACAGCACACAAATATAATATATTTATTATCAAAAATCAAGTTAATATTAATTTTTTTTAACGTTAACAAAATTATTATGAAAACACAACCTTACAGCGAACAAATAACAAAGAAAAGTACTTTATTTTTATTCTAAAATAAGAAACTCTCATTCTAAAAAAGGAAGAAAATTACTTTTTAATCACTTTAAATGTATAATTCGAAATACCATTGATATTAATAATATAAACTCCTGAGGGAAATTTCTTTAAATCAATAAGAGTTTCCTCAGCCTTTATTTTTCCTTTTAGAATATTTTCACCATAGAAATTAAAAATCCTAAACGAAGAACCAAATAAAATAGAATTTGCATATAAAGTAACACTACTATGAGTAGGATTAGGAAAAAGTTTCAGACCGGGAAGATTTTGATCTTTAATAGTTGACAAGATTATGGTTATGTTTTGTTCTGAAGAATCACTCATTGAACAATTTGATGCAATAAGTCTCACCAAATAATCCCCTTCCAAAGAATAAAAATTAGTCGGATTTGAAAGTTGTGATGTATTACCATCTCCAAAATCCCAAAAATATGAAGAAGCATTCAAAGAGTGATTTGAAAAAGCAATATTACCACTTTCCAACTCTTGATAGGTAAAATCAGATTGTGGATCAAATTCCCCAATATTCCATTTCATCAAGCTATCATAAACAACTAATTTAGCAGCAGTTCTGATATCTTCAGCCACATCCGACGAAAGAGTTGAATTATAAGTAATAGTAGTTGGGTCTTTTCGAAACAACGCAGTATAAAAAGAGCAAGCAGCCGCATAAGAGCCGGCAATAGAAGGATGGCTTTCATCTGATTCATATAACTCAATAGATGGAAAATTAGTTCTGATATATTTCCAAACCTCTCCAACAGGAGATAGAATCGCATGATTACTATCTGCCATCATTCGATATCTCAAGTTCAATAAACTATCCATTCCGCTGTAAGTACAAACAGGGGGCCATGAAGCACAGTTTTGCGAATCCCCATTTTTTCTACCCCAGGTCATATAAAAAACAGTTTCAGTACATGGGTTATTATTATTAATAATACCATCTAATATTTCAGCATAAGGAAACACCTCTGACTCAACCTGAGAAATTGGGAAGGATGGATATTGACTCTGTTCCTGTAATACAACAAAATCCCAATTATCAGAAGCAATTTTGGCCAATGAAGTAGGATTTGTTGAATGTTGCATAAGGGTGCATCCCCCGGGTGTATTGCTGTCATAAAGGAGAGTATCCCCTACTGACATGGCAACATTTGCAACCATTAAGGGTAAATTATTAACAGAAGTATAACTATTCCCAAGAAACAAAACCTTAATAGTGCTACTTTGTCCCTGACTATTTATTGATAATCCCAAGATTGAAAACAAGATGATAACAATGATTCTTTTCATTTTTTATATTTTAGAATGGTTATTAGAATAGATGATATATTTAAAATACTTATTCACAACGGTTTACATAATTTGCTTTATAAAAATTACGATTTCTTTTTAGCACAAAACGCCCAGATAAAAACAAAAATCCACAACGCAACTGTCCATCCCCCAAAAAGGTTAATCAAGAAAATTAAAAAAGTGGCAGTAGAATTTCTACCGGATGCAATTATAGTAGGTAAAAAGTAGATAACTAAAGCCGCAATGGCAATTAAAACAAGAAGGGCTGTACTGATTTCCGTATCAAACATTATGCGATTTATTTGGCAATAGAACAGTTAACAAGTTAATAGACTATTATTTAGTCGATCCTTAAAAGTAGTATAAAAAACTGAATATCAACAAAATAAATCAAAAAAAAGGAAGAA
>JAEWNB010000067.1 GCA_023392945.1 Bacteroidota bacterium | reverse complement strand
TTGAAAAAGATGATGGAAATTCTAAAAGAAAATATGAAAAAATTTTTTTTCATATTTTCTTACGATTTTTATTCTTTTTGCAGATAAAATTAAATTCCCAAAAATTGAATTTTTAAGGATCGACTAATTAGTGATTATTGACTCAAAAAATGATTTTAATATGATTAAAAAAATTGTGGCTATTATTTTATTTTCTGAGTTATTATTGCTCTCAGCTTTTTCTCAAAATACTCCTAGAAATTATAATAAGTCTATTGTTCCCGAAGAAGTTCGTAAATTATCTGCCTCTTTTGCCGATGGTCTGAAAGATTTTTATACTGAAAATTATACTTCTGCAGAATCAAATTTTCGTTATGTGATTTCTAAAAATCCTCAAAATGATGCTGCTTTTTTTATGCTAAGCAAAATCAGAAGTGCTAATAAGGACTATGCCGGAGCAGCATATTATCTGCAGGAAGCAATGAAGATTGATAAACATAATGAATGGTATGTTGTAGAAATGGCTAAGGTAAATGACAATTTAGGCGACTATAAACAATCATCCAAATATTGGGAAGAGGTGTGCAAGTTGAAACCGACTAATGAGTATTATCTTTTTTCATTGGCTGATGCCTACCTTAATTTCGAAAAATATTATGAAGTTATCAAAGTGTATGATCGTCTGGAAAAACTTGTTGGGAAAAATGATGAAATTACAGATGCTAAAAAAAATATTTATTTGTATCTGAATGATGTTAAAAGTGCGGTTGCAGAATATGATAAACTTATTAAGGAATTTCCCTATGAAGTGAAATATTATATTCAGGCAGGAAATATTTATTTGACAAATAATATGCCTGATAAAGCGTATGAATATTTCCAAAATGCTCTCAAAATTGACAAGGAAAATCCTTATGTACATCTATCTCTTGCTGATTACTATCAGGAAAAAAATAAAGAAGATGAATGTTTTAAATCTCTTCTTACTGCTTTTAAGAGTGATGAACTTGAAATGGAAGAAATTTTACCCATTCTACAATCTTTTTTTTCAAAAGCACTTACAACAAAAGATGAGAAGAATATAAAAAAAACACGTCAATTGGTTGATGTTATTGTCATTTCTCATCCGGATGCCATAGAAGCATGGGCTACATTGGCTGGTCTGCAATTGCTGAAAGGATCCTACGAGGATGCACGAATTTCACTTGAAAAAGCGCTCTCTCTCAATAGTACTCAGTTTACTATATGGGAAGATTATCTTTTTGTGCTATCGCAATTGAAAGATTACCAAACTATTGTGAATAATGAAGCTGAAATAACTGAGTTGTTTCCAACTAATGCCATGATGTTATATAGTCTTGGTATGGCCTTTCAAAATCTTTTGCAACATGATGTAGCTGTGAATTACCTTAATCAGGCTGCTATGTATGCATTTGATACTACTCTGCTCGCCAGAATATATTTTGTATTGGGAGATGCCTATTTTGATTTAAAAAATTATCCTGAAGCTATTAAAAATTGGAAACTTGCTATTAAAAAAGGTCTTTCAAATCCTGAAATAAAGAATAAAATTGAGTCCGCTGAGAGCCTATTAAAATAATTCTTCCCGATATGAAAGTGTCAAAATTTATTTTTGTCGGCTTCTTTTTGGCTATTTTAATTCTGGTTGGATATGGATTCTACTCTAAAATAAAGGAAAAAAAAGCAATTTTTAGTCTTAATTATCACGAAGAAAAAGAGTTATTCGTTATCAATACACCGGGATTTTTTAATAAATCAGGTGTTTCCGTAACATTACTTCAACTCAAAAGTTCTGATATCCATTATTTTGAAAAACCACCGGCTGATTTCTTCGATTATTACCCTCAATTACCTTCTCCTTTTTATAAGAATTGGAATATTATTAAATGGAAGGAAACGCCATCTAATCAAGTTGATAGCCAATATGTTGAAATTGCACTCTCAGATAATGAAGATGATCTTTTTCTTGATGAAGATGTTCTCCCGAATCTCATTCAGACCTTGCACTTTGTTAGGAGTCTCCTTGATGAGCAAGGTAATTATTATGCCATTTTATATAAACTTAATCACCATAATAAATATAGTGTAAACTTATATGTAGTTTCACCTAAAAGGAATTTATTGGTGGAGATAAACAGATGAAAAAAAAGAATCTGATTTTAATTTAATATTGGATTGCATATTCGTCCCTGATAAGTATCTTCTTCTTTTAGTCTTTTTTCAACTTTATTAAGTACAGCATCATATCTAAGCTTTCCCCAGTTGTTTACCGACAAAAACCTTGGGGGCACTTCTCCGGCAAAACGCTCAATAACAAACTTGGGATTTAATTTTTCAGTATACTTTACAATAAAATCAACATAATTTTCCAATTCAAAAGGAAAGAATTCACCCGGATTAAATAGGTATTCTTTCTCAATAGGAGTACCTTTGATAATTTGTAGCTGATGAAATTTAATACTATTTATTGGGAGTTGGTTAATGATGTTGATATCGTCAAACCACATATCGGGAGTCTCTCCGGGGAGACCGAAAATTAAATGGACTCCGGTATGAATATTTCTCTCGAAAGTCATTTGTATCGCTTTACTGGATTGTTCAAAAGTATGCCCACGGTTAATACGTTCAAGTGTTTTGTTGCGAATGGTTTCCACTCCATATTCAATAGATACAAAAATCTTTTTTTGCAAATCTGAAAAATAGTCCAATTTTTCTTCATCTATGCAATCCGGTCGTGTGCCGATGACAATTCCTTTAATAAGCGGGTGTTCGATGGCATGACGATAGATCTCTTTCATTTTACTAAGTGGAGCGTGAGTGTTTGAAAAGGCTTGAAAGTAAGCCAAATAATTTTCTGCCCGGCGATATCTGTTTAAATGAAATTCGATTCCTTCTTCCAGTTGCTTTTCAATACTTTTTGAAGAAATACAATAGGAGGGATTAAAAGCATCATTTAAACAATAACTACAGCCTCCATAACCAATAGTCCCGTCACGATTAGGACAGCTGAAACCTGCATCTAGAGTAAGTTTCTGAACCCTTGATCCAAAGTGCTCTTTTAAAAATCTTTTATATGAGTTAAATCTTCTGTTGTCTCCCCAAAGATATGTTGTCATTTTTATAGATTATGGACAGCAAAAATAATCATATTTATACTTCTCCGATTTAAAATCATTCCAAACAAAAAAGGCAAGCTAATTTGTGAGCTTGCCTTTAAATTGAAATATGATAACAATATTGAAAATTACTTAATTATGATCTTCTGTTATTATAACCATTATCTCTTCGTGGTCTGTAGTTCCCATTGTCACTACTTCTTCTTGAGTTTTCGTCTCTTTCGATAGCTTCTTTCACTACGATAGAACGACCATCAACTTGACTGCCATTTAATTCTTCAATGGCTTTTTTTGCTGCACTTGAATCAGGCATTTCAACAAATCCAAAACCTCTACTTCTGCCAGTGTATTTGTCAGAAATAATGGCTGCTGTACTAACTTCTCCGTAAGCTTCGAAGAATTCTCTTAATTCACTTTCCTTAGTTGAAAAAGGTAAGCTTCCAATAAAAATGTTCATTATAAATTAATTTAAAAAATAATGCTGCAAAGATAATCTTTTTTTGTTTATACGCTTTCTTTAAGATTTATTTCTTTTTTATATCCATTTTTTATTCTGTGAAAAAGCTTTTTCATTTGTAATCATCTATATATTAGTGTAATAATCAAAAATGGGAATGTTCATGACAATATTTTTTTCTTTATAATCTTCAATAAATCGATTAAAAAAGAAGATATTTTGTTGAATAATTTTTTTTTACCATACTGAAAATGTTATTAGTATGATTAAAATAGTTCATTATTCCAATGAAATTTTATTAGGAATCTGAAGATTAAAATTCTTAATAAAGTGCTCAGGGTTGATTTTTATTTCAGAAGCAAAAAAATCTAAATGAAACTCTTTATCATCAGAAACAACTCTTATATAAAGAGGTTTTTTTCCTTTTGACTTGTCAATTATCTCTTTTAAAAGAAATGCTATATTGGGTGATAAATTATTTACTTGGATGGTCAGAATTACTTGTTTGCATAATTTATCATAAGCATCCTGAAGATAAAAGATCTCGACAGGAGAGAGCTCGTATTGCTTTTCTCCCTGTATATCACCTCCATAATATCTCTCTTTTACCTTTGCTTTGAAAAATAATTGTTTCCCTGGTTCGAATAGATGCTTGTATTTGGAATAGGATTCTCCGAACAACATCCATTGAAAGGAGTTGTAATGGTCTTCAATCGTTATTTTGCCGTATTCTTTATTGTTTTTGGTTATTGATTGCTGTGATTCAGTAACCATAGCAACAAAATATATGTTTTTCCCAATATATTTTTTATAATTACCGGGATCTTTCAGATCTTCTAAAGTTGAATTTGAATAGTTGTCAATAATTGTTTTATAACTGTCAAGTGGATGACCTGATATATAAAATCCTGCAATTTCCTTTTCATGCTTGAGTTGTACGATGGGATTCCAGGGGGTACATTCCGGAATAACAGGGTCGCAAATATTTGATAATTCGGGAGCCTCGTCGAAAATGGTAAATTGGGCATGATTAATACTTGACTGGGCTTTATTTCCATAAGTGATTATTTTTTCCAAAAAGGAATGTCCATCACCATCATCATGAAAAAACTGAGCTCTGTGCATTTCTTTAAAACCATCAAAAGCACCCGCATATGCCAATGATTCAAGAGCACGTTTATTACAATTTCTCAAATTTATTCTTTTGATAAAGTCGAAAATATTGACAAAATTTCCGTTTTTCTCTCGCTCTTCAATAATCGACTCAACAGCGGATGATCCCACCCCTTTTAATGCCCCTAACCCAAAGCGAATATTCCCTTTTTTGTTGACAGTAAAGGTGAGTTCAGATTCATTAATGTCAGGATTAAGAATCTTAATCCCCATTCTGTTAGTATCTTCAATTAACGAAGTTACTTTCTCAAGATTGTCAAGATTGTTTGTGAGATTTGCAGCCATAAATTCTGCGGGATAATTAGCTTTAAGATAAGCAGTTTGATAAGCCACAAAAGCGTAGCAGGTGGCATGAGACTTATTAAAAGCATATTCTGCAAATTTCTTCCAATCACTCCAAATCTCTTTCAGAAACTCAACATTGTGACCATTTGCCATTCCCCCCTTGTAAAAATGTTCTTCCAGTTCATTCATTTCCTTCTCTTTCTTCTTTCCCATTGCTTTTCTCAAATGATCCGATTGTCCTCTCGTAAAATTTGCTAATTGCCTGGATATTAACATGACCTGTTCCTGATAGACCGTTATCCCGTATGTCTCATCAAGATATTTACTCATTGCAGGAATGGTATATTTTATTTTTTCTTTTCCATGCTTACGGTTGATATAAATTGGTATTTTATCCATGGGACCGGGACGATAAAGAGAAACCATTGCAATGATATCCTCAATATTCTCGGGTTTTAGGTCCTGAAGAGATTTTCTCATTCCTTCACTTTCAAACTGAAAAACTGCGGTAGTGTCTCCTGTGCTAAATATTTGATATGTTTTTGAATCATTGAGCGGTATATTGTCAATATCAATGTCAATGCCATGTCTTTTTTTTATATTTTCAAGAGTAGAGCTGATGATATTTAAAGTCTTAAGTCCTAAGAAGTCCATTTTCAGCAGGCCGGCTTCTTCCACAAAAATCCCTTCGTATTGTGTAACAAGAGTATTAGTGGTTTTTGATGTATGAAGGGGTATTAAATTATATAAGTTGTCCCTGCCGATGATAACTCCGCAGGCATGAACTCCATTGCTGCGGACAGTACCTTCAAGTTGCTGAGCAAACTGCAAGGTTTTTTTTACCAAATCGCTGCCTTTTGTAAGTGCATTGTGTAATTCAGGAACTAACTTGATTGCTTTTTCTATAGTGACAAGTCCAGATTCCCCCGAATCGACAACTATTTTTTCGGCATCTTCATTGGCATTGTTTTTGTTTTTGTCAGATTGATTATTTTTCTTTGAAGGTAATTTTGTGGGAACCAATTTGGCAAGTTTGTCAGACTCATCCAAACTTAAATTTAAAACCCTGGCACAATCGCGAATGGAAGACTTGGCTGCCATAGTATTAAAAGTCACAATTTGAGCTACTTTTTCAATTCCATATTTGTCAATAACATATTGGAGTACTTTATCCCTGCCTGAATCTTCAATGTCAATATCAATATCCGGCATAGAAATTCGGTCCGGATTTAAAAACCGTTCGAAAAGTAGCCCATATTTAATAGGATCAATATTAGTGATTCCAATACAATAACATAGTATGGAGCCGGCAGCAGAACCTCGCCCCGGACCGAAACGCACGCCCATTTGCTTTCCTGCATTAATCAAATCCCATACAATAAGGAAATAACCTGGAAATCCCATTGTCTTTACTACATTAATTTCAAATTCAATACGTTCCGTAATTTCCTCTGTGATTTCTGAATATCTCTTTTTGGCACCCTCCCAGGTTAAGTAGGATAAATAGGAGATCTCATCTTCATATTCTGATGGAACTTCAAATTGTGGCAACTCAACAGGTCTATTGATTTTTATAGATTCAATTTTTGAAGCCAATTCCTGAGTGTTTGTAATTGCATCCGGATAATCAGCAAATAGATCTTTCATCTCAGATGTTGTTCTCAAATATTCCTGACCGGAATAAGCAAATCCGTTGTCTGCATCTTCATCCTGCATGGCTCCTTCAGAAGAATAGAAGTTCCTTCTTGTGTTAATACATATCAACATTTTATGAGCTTCGTAGTCTTCTTGGTTTACAAAATGTACATCATTCGTTGCAATACATTTCACATTATGAATGGATGAAAGGTTTATAAGAGCTTCGTTTACGAGGTATTGTTCTGAATGGCCGTTTCTTTGCAATTCTAAATAATAATCATCCCCAAATATTGACTTAAATTCTTCGACTATTTTACTTGCTTCTGTCAATTGTAATTGCCCCTGAATTTCTCCTTGGTGAGAGGAATGATTGTTCTGCATGATCACCTGAGCTAATTCTCCTCCCAGACAGGCTGAACATGCAATAATGCCTTCGGAATATTGTCTCAGCAACTCTTTGTCAACACGTGGGGTATAGTATAACCCCTCACTATAAGCATAAGATGATAGTTTTGAGAGATTTGTATAGCCTTTCATGTTTTTTGCAAGGAGAATGAGATGATGGCCGCTTCGGTCTTCTTTGCTGTTTTTACTAAATCGGCTTTTCCGGGCAACATATATCTCACACCCTATTATTGCCTTAAAAGGTTCCGCCTCTGCCGGTAATTTAGAATTAAATTTTGATACCTCTTTTACAAATGAAAATACTCCAAACATATTGCCATGATCAGTTATTGCCATGGCACGCATGCCGTCATCATATGATTTCTTTATTAATTCGGGTATTTTTGCTAAACCATCTAATATTGAATATTCAGTGTGTACGTGGAAGTGTGTAAACTCACTCATAATTAAGAATTTATTGTATGAAAATAGTAATTTTACTGATGACAAAGATAATATTATTTTGCCATTCAGGAAAATCTAAAATTAGAAAAAAACAAAATTTGTTATCTCCTTTTCAATAAAAGATATATGGTCTTAAAAATAATTTTAAAATCCTCTATAAGATTTTGGTTCTGGATGTAGTGAAGATTTAGCTCAAGCTTATGAGGCATTATTTTTGTAATGTAAACTGTTTCAGGATCATTTGTTGTTGAAAGTATTTCACTTTCATTTATATAGGCCAATGAAGCATAATCAGTCAGTCCGGGTCTTACAGATAAAGCCTTTTTTTGTGCATCATTATACATGTTAACATATTTCCGAACTTCAGGCCGTGGTCCGACAATACTCATATCCCCTTTAATAATGTTAATTAATTGTGGAAATTCGTCAATTTTTGTTTTTCGGAGATAATATCCTACACGGGTAATTCTTGGATCTCGGTTTCCTAATGTAAGTAAACCATGATTGTCAGCATTGATTTTCATGGTCCTGAATTTTAGCAAATTAAAATCCGTATTATTTTTACCAACTCTTGTTTGGTAATAGATAACTCCTCCTTTTGAATCAATAACAATCAAAAAAGATATTAGAAGTAGGAGCGGGGAAAAGAAAATTATGGCGGATGTAGAAAAAACAATATCTAATATCCTTTTCATTTATTTATCAAATTATAAAAGTATTATGAGTAATTTTAGGGATTTCTCCAGTTGTCATCCATGTCGTTTCCCCAAAAATCATCGGGCTTCTTTTGATAAGGATCACTAGTGGCATCATGACGTTGTTTCATGAGCTTCATCTGCCAAGCGGGGTCATGGATTTCTCCCGTTTTATCAGAATGAAGTAATTCATAATCATTGGATACTAAATCTCTGTTATAGAAGATAAATTTGACATTTGACTGATCATCTACATAATAGTAATGCCATATTTCGTAAGGATAGGTCGTGGGGTTATAGGGTGATTCAGTGATATTTGTCGGAGGACCATATTGTAAATATACCCTTCCTCGGTCAGTACGATATCCTTTGACTATTTTACTCCCATAAGTGGTTTGAACATATTTTACTTTGTTGTAATATTCAAGCCATGCGCCTTCTGGATCGGAAGGATTCCGTTTCATCCAAAAAGCATAAAAGAAGTTTTGTAGGTTTTCAAAAGGTATTGCTTTTACCCTGGTATTAAAAAACTCCTGTTCCATTCGGTTTCCGATAGGATATAAACAAGATACATATTCCTGTAAAATTTTTGGATCTGTAATTTTGCTAACAAAAGAATTGCTGATATCAACATTGTCAAAATTCGAAATCTCTAACTGAATTTTTGGATTACTCCTCTGGAAAAATATGGATTGATAAGTAAGTACTGTAGAATCAGAAGTCATCAGCTCAACAACCAAAATATAGTTTCCGCTGGGAAGTGACTTAATATCTAGTTGATTAACAAAAACAGTTATGGGAGCACTCTTAAATTCATTGAATACAGATACGGGAGTGAAATAATTATATTGATTTCCAAAATTTTCAATATAGCTTTTTACCAAAAATGGAGTGTTCTCGCCGAGAATTTTGTCAGTATTGTAAATTTCTGTCATATAAGGCAAAATTTCCATCCTCTCCGGAATATAACTATCATAAAGTGGAGGCATTGAATACCCATATTTTACAAAAAAATCATTCTCATTCGCCGGTTTAATCTCTTTTAAGAGCTGAATACCTGATGAGGAAACTTTATTCTCGGGAAAATATACTTCAAGATTGTCAATGTATTTGACAGGATTTTCTGGGTTATGAAGATCCTTGATCTCAAAATTCAAAAAATATTTTCCATTGGGTAATTTGACATTCTGAATGTCAATAAAATTTTGCTTATTAGTTAGGATTGTATCCTGATATTCATCACTTAAAATGATGTAGTGAAGCTTGTTGACAACAGAATCATCTTTTTGAAATTCGACCTTGATTTCAACTTCGGCCTGAAATTTCTGATTCTCATTCAACACATAATTAACAGATTTTCCACTTATTAAAAAAGTTAACTCAACATAAGGCTCGAGTTTGTCTGTACAGAAAGTATTGTAGTTGATAAAAGTTCTAAGATTTTGAGCTGACAATGAATTAAATAAAGGGAAAATGATTACAAATAATAATAATTTTTTCATTTTAATTTATTTTTAAATTCGGCTACCAAGTTATCAATTGAAATACGGTATTGTAGCATAGAATCTCTCTCTCTGATAGTAACACTATTATCCTGAATGGTTTGATTGTCAACAGTTACGCAAAAAGGAGTGCCAATGGCATCTTGACGACGATAACGACGCCCAATGGCATCTTTATCATCATATTGACATGGCATCTCAAATTTCAATACATCCATGATTTCCCTAGCTTTTTCAGAAAGACCGTCTTTTTTCACCAAAGGCAATACAGCAACTTTATTAGGAGCAAGTTGAGCCGGAAATCTTAAAACAGTCCGCGTTGATCCATCTTCCAATACCTCTTCATCGTAGGCGTTACTTAGTACAGCCAAAAACATTCTGTCAACACCTATTGAGGTCTCAATAACATAAGGAATATAGCTATCATTAGTTTCCGGATCATAATAACGCAATTTCTTACCTGAATATTGTTCATGTTGTTTTAAATCGTAATCAGTTCGTGAATGAATACCTTCGAGTTCCTTAAATCCAAATGGAAAATTAAATTCAATATCTGACGCAGCATTTGCATAATGGGCTAATTTTTCATGATCATGAAAACGGTAGCTCTCGGCAGGGATTCCTAATGAAAGATGCCATTTCATCCTCTCTTCTTTCCAATAGTTAAACCAATTAAGTTCTTCTCCCGGTTTAACAAAAAACTGCATCTCCATTTGTTCAAATTCTCTCATTCTGAAAATGAACTGACGGGCAACAATCTCATTTCGGAAAGCTTTCCCAATCTGAGCAATCCCAAAAGGTATTTTCATCCTTCCTGTTTTGTAAATATTGATAAAATTGACAAAAATACCCTGTGCTGTTTCCGGTCTCAAGTATATGGTATCAGTGCCTTCAGAAAGCGACCCGATTTGAGTAGAAAACATTAAATTGAACTGGCGTACTTCTGTCCAGTTTTTGGTGCCGGATACAGGACACACTATTTCCAATTCTTCAATCAATGCCTTAAGCCCTTGTAAGTCATTGTTATTCATTAATTCAGAAAATCTTTCCAAAATTTTCTTTTTCTTTTCCTGATATTCAACTACTCTTTGATTTGTTTGAAGAAAAAGAGTTTCATCAAAGTTGTCAAAACGTTTTTTTGCTTTTTCTACTTCTTTTGAAATTTTATCCTCAATTTTTTGAATATAATCTTCAATGAGTACATCTGCCCTGTATCGTTTTTTAGAGTCTTTATTGTCAATGAGCGGATCATTGAATGCGTCAACATGGCCGGATGCTTTCCAAATTGTGGGATGCATGAAGATTGCACTGTCAATACCGACAATGTTTTCATGAAATTGAACCATTGATTTCCACCAGTAATTTTTGATGTTGTTTTTTAATTCAACGCCGTTTTGAGCGTAATCATAAACTGCGCTTAATCCGTCATAAATTTCACTGGAGGGGAAAATAAAACCATATTCCTTCGAGTGAGAGATGATTTTTTTGAAAAGTTCTTCGTTGTTTGCCATTTTATTTATTCAAAAAGGAATGATATTTCTAATATTTTTGATTTTAAAGAAGATACACTAGATGCGTACATGTTATTTTCGTACTTTAACAGATTAACAAATCCAAAAGACATTTTAAACTCGGTGGTAAATTTGAAATAAGTACAGTAAAAATCTAATCCTGCCCCCACTTGCCCTTGAAAATCATTGGGATACAATTTTAGAAAAATCTCATCGGAATGCGTCTCCTCTTTTTTTGCCGCAGAAATTAAGTCAAGACTGTACTGCGCACCGGCAATAACATATACCCTTACATTATGCATCCTTGATGATTTGAATTTTATTAATAATGGGATGTTTAAGTAGACGGATTCTATGTTTTTCTTGGTAACAAGACTAGTTGAGTTATTGTATTTGATTGTGTAATTAACAATTCTGTCTCCAAAAGCAAGCCCGGGGATTAAACGTAAATCAAAATATTTACCGAGTCTTAGATTGGTGACAATGCCAAGATTAAAACCACTAAGAGAAGAAGTATTAATGACCATCAAGGAATCATATCCTGATAGATCTGCTTTTGACTTAATAGTGAAATCAAATTGATTGTATCCGATAGAAAATCCAAAATGAAATCGCTGATTGTCATATTTTAATAAATTCGGAACTCCAAAAGGAGAAGTCTGAGAAAAGGAAGTTATAGTGCATAAAAGAAGAAATAGTGAAATAACCGAATATTTTAGGTGTTTCATTTGACGTGAGTTTATCATAAGGTAATGAAACGTTTTGCCGGTCTAATTATTGTTAAAGTCATCCTGCTTCATCATTTCGGTTCTTAGCATTTCATGGGTTATGGGAACAACTCCGGAATATTCACAAACAATTCCACCACCCAAATTTGCCAATTGGGCAGTCTGCTTTGCCGAAAGCTTGGCAGCTAAGCAAAGAGATGAGATGGACATTACAGTATCTCCTGCTCCGGATACATCACTGATGTTTCGCAAAAAGGCAGGCTGTGAGAAAAACAGATCCTTTTTCCTGTCATATATGGCAATTCCCTTTTCTGATAGGGTTGTCATGACATAATCAATATTTTGCTTGATCGAAAAATCTTTAATCAACTGATGAATTTCTTCTGAGGAAAAGTTATTGTTCTCTATGCGCAATCCGTCACATAACTCCTGAAAATTGGGCTTGAACATGGTTACGCCTTCATAGTTCCAGAAATTTCTTTTTTTAGGATCAACAGTAGTGATGATATTCAGCTTTTTTGATAAACCGACAATCTGATGAATAATATTTCCTGAAAAAAGACCTTTGTCATAATCTACTAAAACAATAACGTCAATTTTTTGATTGTCGATGATTTGTGTTAGCGTGGTTAAAAATTGAGATGCCTCTTTTTCGTTTAAAAAACTATCATCCTCATCATCTATTCTAAGCATTTGAGTTTTATTGCCTACCACTCGATACTTGAAGGTTGTCTTCCTGTCTGTTGAATGAATAATTCCTAATGAATCAAGATCATTTTTTTGCAGAAGATTATAAAAAATTGTGCCTTTGTTGTCTTTCCCAATGACTGAACATAAAACGGGCTTTGCACCAAGAGATTTAAGATTAAGGGCTACATTGGCAGCTCCACCTAAACGATATTCCCGATTTTGAACATTCATGATTGGAACCGGAGCTTCAGGAGAAATTCTGTTTACTTTTCCATTTAGATAGCAATCTACCATAACATCTCCAACTACCAACACAGTAGTGTTTTCAAAACTTTTAAAAAGTGAATCCATCATATTTTTTTATTTCTGCAAAAATATAAAAAATATCTATTCCTCTAAATAAGCCTCTTTATCATCTTTAATATCATTTTTTATTTTTTATTTGGGCGCCCCGGCTCGTTACGCTCGCCGTCGGGCTTTCCGCTACATCTCCGCAGGCGGGGGTTTTGGGGCTCATGGTCGCGGACAGTAGCTTCCTCCGGTCGCTCTGCCGCTCCCTGTGCCCCATGGCCCCCGCCTTTGCGGTGTTTTCGCTCCAATCCCTGGCGCTTTTTGACACCATTTAATTTGATTTTGACTATTTTTACTATCTTTCTGTAAATGTGTGCTTTGATTTGAAAATTTTGGGGATTGAAAACAAAATAAGTCTTGAAAATGTTATTTTAAAAATGAATTTAAAAGAGTTGGTTTTATGAATAAAGTGTCTTGATCATTTTTTACTTTATGAGAAATATAAATTATTAAAAATGGGAAATATAATAGAAAGAAAAATTATAAACCAGATTGCGGGTTTCAGAACGCAAGACGGTGCAGGTGTTAATCTGGTTAGGGTTCTGGGAAATAAAACGGTGCAAGATTATGATCCGATTTTGATGCTTGATTCTTTTGACAGCGAGAATCCTGATGATTATACGGCAGGATTTCCCATGCATCCTCATAGGGGTATTGAAACAATCAGTTATTTAAGTCGTGGCCAAATGACCCACCGGGATAGCTTAGGGAATGAAGATACCATTCGTGACGGGGAAGTACAATGGATGACTGCCGGTTCCGGAATTTTGCATGAAGAGAAACTTCCTGCCTCAGATAAATTACTGGGAGTTCAGTTGTGGCTTAATCTGCCGGCAAAAGATAAAATGGGGCACCCCACTTATCACAGTATTAAAAAATCTGAAATTGAAGATATTGAATTGGAAAATGGGAAACTGAGACTTCTTGTAGGTGAATTTGAAGGTAGAAAGGGTTATGAAAGTAAATATCTTCCCTTGGATTACTACGATATTCAACTTAACCCAAATGGATCTGTTTCCATAAAGACCAAAAGAGAACGCTCCATTATGTTGTTTACTCTTGTTGGAGATGCTTATATTGGGGGTGTTTTAGTAAATGAAAAAAGAGCGGTAAAACTTTCATCCGGAGATTATGTTGAGATAAAGGCAACAAATGAAAAATCTCAGGTGCTGTTTATCAGTTCACTAGAATTAAACGAACCGGTGGTTTGGGGTGGCCCTATCGTGATGAATACAAAAGAAGAATTAATGAACGCTTATGATGATCTTAAAACAGGCAATTTTTTGCAGAATAAAATTGCTTACTGATAGAAATTTATTCATCATAGGGTACTCTTGTGTTGTTTTTGAAGGCTAATTCAATATATTTTATTTACGATAAAATTCACTTTTATTACTTAGCTTTCCTACATTTTTCCTATTTTTGCATTTTCTAAAATAATAGATTTATGGCAACAAAATATGTATTCGTTTTAGGCGGAGTTGTTTCAGGATTAGGAAAAGGAATTACCGCAGCTTCTCTTGGCAGATTATTGAAATCAAGGGGGGTAAAAGTGACTATGCAAAAACTAGACCCTTATCTAAATATGGATCCGGGCACGATGAATCCCTATCAGCATGGAGAAGTCTTTGTTACCGAAGATGGAGGAGAAACAGATTTGGATATCGGTCATTATGAGCGATTTATAGATGAAAATTTGAATATTCATTGCAACATAACATCAGGGAAGGTGTATTATCAGGTTATTGATAATGAAAGAAATGGAGTATATGCGGGAAATACTGTGCAAATGATACCTCATATCACCAATATGATCAAGGAAAAAATATTACTTAATGCACAGTCAAATGGTGCTGATGTTGCTATTGTGGAAGTAGGGGGAACTGTTGGGGATTATGAAAGTTTGCCTTTTCTTGAAGCTATCAGGCAATTCTCAAATGAAGTTGGATATAATAATTGTATGTATATTCATGTGGCACTTATTCCTTGTATTACTCCGAGTCAAGAACTAAAGACCAAACCTGCTCAGCACAGCGTGAAAGAATTGCTTAGCATCGGAATTCAGCCTGATATTCTGGTTTGTCGTTCCGATAGGCCATTGGGTAAGGAAATAAAAGAGAAATTATCACTGTTTTGCAATGTGAAACTGGAGAATATTATTGAAAATATTGATATGCCTTCTCTCTATGAAATTCCGTTGGCTTTGGAAGAAGAGGGGTTTGCCGAACAGGTTCTGAAAAGGCTCAAAATTCAATGTAAGGAAAAAGATTTGTCCGATTGGCAGGAGATGGTTGACAAAAGCAAAAAAATCAACTCAACCACTCATATCGCCCTTGTTGGAAAATATATCGAATTGCAGGATGCTTATCTGAGTGTTGTAGAAGCACTGAAACATGCCTCCATTTATTATTTGACTGATTTAAAAATTCATTGGATTGATTCTGAGGATATCACAGAGAAAAATTCAGGGGCAATGCTAAAAAACATGGACGGGATTATCATTCCGGGCGGTTTTGGAACGCGCGGAATTGAGGGTAAAATTAATGCAACTCGTTTTGCCCGCGAAAATAATATTCCATTCCTGGGACTTTGTCTGGGAATGCAGGTTGCTATTATTGAATTTGCTCGAAATATTGCCAATCTTAAAGGTGCCAATAGTAAGGAAATTGACCCTAATACACCTTATCCTGTTATAGACTTTTTGCCCGGACAAAATGAATATAGCATGCTGGGCGGAACTTTGAGACTGGGAAAATATCCTTGTAAGTTATTGCCCGATAGTAAAGCTCAAAAAGTTTACAATTGTTTGGAAGTATATGAACGCCATCGCCATCGCTATGAAGTGAATAATGATTATCGTAAAATTTTGATGGATAATGGGATGGTCGTTTGTGGAACGTCTCCGAATGAGGGAATTGTTGAAATGATTGAATTAAAAAACCATCCTTGGTTTGTTGCCTGTCAGTTCCATCCTGAATTCAAATCAAGACCTAATCGTCCTCATCCGCTATTTTTAGGCTTTATTAAAGCAGCTATAAAACAACAATAATCCTTATTGTTCGTTTGTTGCTACTTTTACTCGTTAATTGTAGAATATGAAAAAGTTAACTTTACAAAAAGGAAAAGAAAAGTCATTGTTGCGTTTTCACCCATGGGTGTTTTCAGGGGCAGTATCTCGGCAAGATGATACCCTTTTTGATGGAGATATAGTGGAAGTCTATGACTTTTTCGGTAATTATTTGGCAACAGGTCATTATAATGATAGCTCAATTTGTGTCCGAATATTCAGTTTTGAAAGAATTGAACCCTCTTATGAATTTTGGAAAAACAAGTTGGTTAAGGCAGTTAACTTTAGAAAATCGTTAAATCTTTTCCATAACTCAGACACTAATATGTTTCGACTTATAAATGGGGAAGGGGATGGTTTACCGGGCCTTATTGTTGATTGGTTTGATGGAAACGTTGTGATTCAGTTTCATTCCTATGGAATGTATTTATTGCTGGATACTTTTATGAAGATTTTACTTGAACTTTTTCCGAATCAGATTAAGTCAATCTTTAATAAAAGTGCTTCAACATTGAGCGAAATAAAAGAAAATGCGGCTATTGATAATCTTTTGTATGGCAATATTGGGGATGTTTTAGTGAAGGAAAATGGCATTCCTTTCTACATTGATATTATAAAAGGACAAAAAACGGGTTTTTTTATTGATCAGAGAGATAACCGGCAATTAGTAAAAACTTTTTCTTCTGGTAAAAAAGTGCTGAATCTCTTTTCCTATACCGGAGGTTTCTCTGCTTATGCTCTTGCAGGGAATGCAGATCTTGTCCACTCAGTAGATATTTCCAAAAAAGCCATTGAGTATGCCGATCGCAATATTGCGTTATTAAACATGAATCCTACTATTCATCAGTCTTTTACTGAAAATGTTTTTGATTTTCTTGATAAAATGCCCTCCGATTTTTATGATTTGATTGTTGTTGATCCCCCTGCCTTTGCCAAACATCACAAAGTGAAAGAACAGGGCGTCAAAGGGTACCGCAATTTGAACAGGAAAGCAATGGAGAAAATCAAGTCAGGCGGTTTCATTTTTACTTTTTCCTGCTCTCAGGCTATTTCTCAAGAGGATTTCCAGACTATTATTTTCTCTTCTGCCGCAATGGAAAATAAAAATGTCAGAATTGTAAAGCATTTACATCATGCTCTTGACCATCCTGTCAGTATCTTTCATCCCGAAGGAAGTTATTTGAAAGGATTACTGCTCCATATTTCATAACAAAATAAATATAAAATGAGTTTTTCAAATCCACTCTTCCTTTTTGGATTATTTGCAATACTGATACCTGTTTTTATCCATCTTTTTAATTTCCGAAGATATAAAACAACCTATTTTTCAAATGTGAAATTGTTGCAGGATATCTTGCAGAAAACAAAAAAAGAATCTCAACTCCAGCATTTAGTAGTTTTATTATTGAGAATATTAGGAATTGCCTCTCTTGTTTTTGCTTTTGCCCAGCCTTTTATTCCTAATGAATCAAAAAATGATAAAAGTGCCAATCTTGTTTCTGTTTATCTCGATAACTCATTTTCAATGGATGCAAATGCTGAAGATGGCTCTCTTTTATATGAAGCCATAAATGCAGCTAAAAATGTGGTAAATGCATTTTCATACTCCGATGATTTTATTTTAGTTACACAAGATTTTAAACCCAGAGAGTCTCACATTTTAAATAAAGATGAGATATTGTCATTGCTGGATGAAATTCAAATTTCCCCGAATAGTAAATCTTTGAAAGAGATCGTTGCCTTTGAAAATAATACGGCTTCCTATTCTCTCAAAAAAAATCGTTATAGATATTATATTTCTGATTTTCAAAAAAATAATGTTGATTTCTCAGCGCTTTCCCAAACAGATAACAGTCGTTCTTTTTTAATTCCAATTCCTGTTCAGCAGACAAATAATATAGCAATTGACAGTTGCTGGTTTAATTCCCCAATATTTAAAATTGGTCAACAAGTTGCTCTGACGGTGAGAGTACATAATTATGGGACTACCAATATTGAAAAGTTGCCCATTAAACTTTTTATTAATGATCGTCAAAGATCAATTGCTGCATTGGATATTAAGGCAGAAAGTTACAATGATTATCAACTCAATTTTACAATTTCATCTGCGGGAATTCAACAATGTTTTCTTCAAATTGAAGATTCTCCCATCACTTTTGATGACCGTCTTTACTTCGTTTTTGAAGTGATGGAATCTGTTCCTGTTATTGCTATTGTTGACAATAATGATAACCGTTATTTGAATGCAATATATGGAAAAGATTCCTTGTTTAAATATTCTGTAATGAATGCCAATCAGGTTAACTATTCATCCTTTAGTAACTCCAGACTGATTGTCCTTGATGAACTTAAAACTATTTCTAGCGGGCTTGCCGATGAACTCAATAAATTTGTTGTCAGTGGAGGTAATTTGCTGGTTTTTCCGAACGAAACGATGGATCAACAATCATGGCAACTTTTTTTGAATAACCTTGGGTGTGCTTATTATAAAAGTTTGATTGAAACTCCTCTCAAAGTTGGGAAAATTAATACGGAAAGTATTTATTATAAAGGTAGTTTTAGCGAAGAACCGGTGAATATCAATATGCCGCTTGTTACAAAATATTTTGAATTATCTCCGAATCATAAAAATCCCGTTGAGCAAATCATGATACTGGAAAACAATGCACCATTATTGTCTTGTTATCCCCTTGAAAAGGGAAATATTTTTATTTCAACAGTTGCATTGAATGATGATTTTGGGGAAGCCCACAAGCATGCTCTCTTTTTTGTGCCTTTGCATAATATTGGAATTCTGGGTCAGATGCAAACTCATTTGTATAACATTATTGGAAAAGATGACTGGCAAATGATCTCCGATAAAAGTTCCAATGCCGAAGAACTTTTTGTTCTTAAAAACAAAAAAAGTGGGGATGAACTGATTCCTGAACAAAAAAATATGGGAAATCAGACGGCTTTATATTTTCATTCTCAAATAACTACCCCCGGATTTTTTGATGTTTACAAGGGAAAAATCTTTGTTTCCACTATTGCTTTTAATCTTGACAGAGGAGAGTCAAATCTTACTTATTATTCCAAGAATCAATTAGAGGAATTTTCTGATAATGACCTTCATCCATTTGAAATTGTTGATGGAAGTTCAAAAGATTTGACAAAGCAAATTGCTGATAGCCTGAATGGCATTCAACTATGGCGTTACTTTGTAATATTGGCTTTACTATGTTTTTTGGGAGAAGTTCTTATTCTCAGATTTTGGGGAAAAGCGAAAATTAGAAAGTAATGTAGATTATTATTGGGGATATCTCTTTTTTATTTTTACTTTTGTCACTCTATTATGCAAACTTAAGTTTATAAATAGTTCTGATGAAAAAATATTTTCTTTTTGTTTTTCTTTCTTGGAATTTTTTGGTTTATTCCCAGTCTGATAGTGATTTTGAAACAGATTCCGTTATTTTAAACCGTATTTATAAATGGCAAGATTTAAAGTTCGGCTTTATGATGCATTGGGGAATATATTCACAATGGGGTATTGTTGAGTCTTGGTCAATATGCAATGAGCCCTGGATTACCCGAAA
>JAEWNB010000033.1 GCA_023392945.1 Bacteroidota bacterium | reverse complement strand
ATTAGATTTTTTTCCATATTTATTTTTGTCGTAAAAATAGTTAATTTATGAATTCTATAATCCTTATTTAAAATCTTTATTATACTCTTATTGTATTCTTAATCCCCATAAATTTTATGTGTCCCATAACTATGCTCGGCTCGGTGGATAGCTATGCTCGGCTCAGTGGAAAGCTATGCTCGGCTCAGTGGAAAGCTATGTAATGAGTCGAAGGAAGCTTCGTTTCTCTCTTGTCCTAAAATAGGGTTTCACAAAAAAGTGAAAATTGGATAAAAAAATGTAAAGCTATTTTAGGACGAGACATAAAAAAAGGAAAACCATAATAGTTTTCCTTATAATAAAAAAGAAATCAGCTTGATTAAGCTAAGGCTCCGTTATTTCCAATTATAGGAATTTCGACAGCCGTTTCCTTAATTTTACCGTTTTTTTCTTCAAATTTATGAATATTATCACTTAAAGCATTTAAAAATCGTTTTGCATTTTGTGGAGTCATCACAATACGCGATTTCACATTAGCTTTAGGAAGTCCTGGCATCATAGCCACAAAATCCACGATAAATTCTGCATTAGAATGAGTAATTATAGCCAAATTAGAATAAATTCCCTGGGCTATTTCTTCAGATAAATTAATATCTAATTTTGGTTGTTCTTGCATATTATAAATTTTTAGAAGCCATCAAACTTTCATATTCTTCCATAGAACCCACTTCAATCCCTTGATATTCTTTCAAACCGGTACCGGCAGGAATTAAATGGCCCACAATAACATTCTCCTTCATTCCTTCGAGCAGGTCGGTTTTAGCGTTAATAGCAGCCTCAGTAAGAACTTTAGTTGTTTCCTGGAAAGAAGCAGCAGAGATAAAGCTTCGGGTCTGCAGTGATGCTCTGGTAATACCCTGAAGAACAGGTTTACCGGTAGCAGGTCTTGCATCGCGGGCTTCAATAAGTTTCAAGTCCTTACGTTTAAGGAAAGAGTTTTCATCACGTAATTTCTTAGCATTAATCATCTGCCCTTTGCGGAATTCTGTAGAGTCACCCGGATCAACCACCACTTTCTTTTCCCAAATTTGGTCATTTTCATCTTGGAAATCGATTTTATTAATCAATTCTCCTTGTAAAAATTTAGTATCGCCCGGATCTTCAATTTCCATTTTACGCATCATTTGACGAACGATAACTTCAAAGTGTTTATCATTAATTTTAACGCCCTGCAGACGATAAACTTCCTGAATTTCATTAACGATATACTCTTGAACTTTCATAGCGCCTTTAATAGAAAGGATATCGGAAGGGGTAAGTGCTCCTTCAGAAAGAGGAGTTCCGGCCTTCACAAAATCATTTTCCTGAGCAAGAATTTGTTTAGAAGTAGGGATAAGATATACTTTTTCTTCTCCTGTTCTTGAAGTAATTTTCACAGAACGGTTACCTCTCTTTAATTTTTTCTCAAAAGAGACAACCCCGTCAATTTCAGCAACGATAGCCGGGTCAGAAGGATTACGTGCTTCGAACAACTCGGTTACACGTGGAAGTCCTCCCGTGATATCACCGGCTTTACCGAAAGATCTTGGGATTTTAACCAGAATTTCACCGGAGTTAATTTTATCACCGATTTCGACAGACAAACGGGCTCCGACAGGTACGTCGAAACTTTTGATCAATTCGTTATATTCATCAAAAATCAAAATACTTGGATTCTTAGTTTTAAGACGACTTTCGATAATCACCTTATCATGGATATTGGTTTGCTCGTCAATTTCTATACGATAGGTAATACCTTCCAAAATATCTTGAAAATCGACACGACCAGCCACGTCAGAAACAATAACAGCATTAAATGGATCCCAATCAGCGATTATACTTCCTTTTTTAACGACATCACCATGTTTAAAGTAGAGATTAGCACCGTAAGGGATATTGGCAGAAGTAAGAGCAACACTAGTTTTAACATCAATAATTTTCATTTCGGCGGAACGTCCTATAACTTTATAGAAAGTATTTCCGTTATCGTCAACTTTTTCAAGAGCTCTCAATTCATCAATACTGAGCACCCCTTCATATTTAGCTTCAATTTTGCTATTAGCAGCAATATTACCGGCAACACCACCGACATGGAAAGTACGCAGAGTCAACTGTGTACCAGGTTCTCCAATAGATTGTGCAGCCACAATACCGACAGCTTCCCCAATTTGCACCATTTTGCCGGTTGCCAGATTTCTACCATAACATTTCTGACAAACACCGTGTTTAGATTCACAAGTCGGGACCGAACGAATTTCAACCTCCTCAATTGGAGAATCTTCAATTATCTGACAATATTTTTCAGTAAGTTCCTCCCCGGCTTTAATAATTAATTCTCCTGTTTGAGGGTGATAAACATCATGAAGTGTAACGCGGCCAAGCAGACGGTCATAAAGAGTTTCCACCACTTCTTCATTTTTCTTCAATGCTCCGACAGTCATCCCCCTAAGGGTTCCGCAATCTTCTTCACTGATAATAACATCATGAGAAACATCCACCAAACGACGAGTCAAGTAACCGGCATCAGCCGTTTTAAGAGCGGTATCAGCCAATCCCTTACGGGCACCGTGAGTAGAAATAAAATACTCCAACACAGACAAACCTTCTTTAAAGTTAGACAAGATTGGATTTTCAATAATTTCACCACCACTGGAACCTGCTTTACTTGGTTTTGCCATTAAACCACGCATACCGGACAACTGACGGATCTGTTCGGCAGAACCTCGGGCACCTGAATCACGCATCATGTGCACAGGATTAAAGCCCTGTCGATCTTTTCCAATCTGATCCATCAAAATACTACTCAGTCGTGCATTGGTATGAGACCATACATCAATAACCTGATTATATCTTTCAGTATTAGTAATGAATCCCATATTATAGTTCATAGAAATTTCATCCACTTGAGAATTGGCATCGTAGATAAGGTCTGCTTTTTCTTTAGGAATAATCACATCACCCAAATTAAATGATAGACCACCTTCAAAAGACATTCTAAATCCGAGGCCCATAATATCGTCCAAGAAACGTGCTGTTTCAGCATTTCCGGATCTATTCAAAACCTCTCCGATAATATCTCTCAATGATTTCTTGGTTAACAAAAGGTTGATATAACCAAATCCTTTGGGAACCACTTGGTTAAAGAGCACTCTTCCGACAGTAGTATCAACCAGTACCATATTACCATCCCCTTTAAGATCCACCCGACATTTAATAATAGCATTAAGGTGTACTTTTTTCTCATTATAAGCGATAATCACTTCTTCAGAAGAATAGAATTTTCTACCTTCGCCCAGAATCGGTGATTCAGGAGTTGAACGCAATTCTTTAGTAATATAGTAAAGTCCCAAAACCATATCCTGAGAAGGTACGGTAATAGGAGCTCCGTTAGCAGGGTTCATAATATTATGAGATGCGAGCATCAACATTTGTGTTTCAAGGATAGCTGCATTTCCAAGTGGAACATGCACAGCCATCTGGTCACCGTCAAAGTCGGCATTAAAAGCAGTACAGCAGAGAGGGTGAAGCCTGATAGCTTTTCCTTCAACCAATCGGGGTTGGAAAGCCTGAATACCCAATCGGTGCAAAGTAGGAGCACGGTTAAGAATTACAGGATGACCTTTAAGAATATTTTCAAGAATTTCCCATACAACTGGATCTTTTCTCAGAACAATTTTTTTGGCAGATTTCACTGTTTTAACTATACCTCTTTCCAAAATTTTTCTGATAATAAAAGGTTGGAAAAGTTCAGCAGCCATATCTTTTGGCAGACCACATTCATTCAGGTGAAGTTCAGGACCAACGACAATAACCGAACGACCTGAATAGTCGACACGCTTACCAAGAAGATTCTGACGGAAACGACCTTGTTTACCTTTCAAGCTATCAGAAAGGGATTTCAGAGCACGATTGGATTCCGTTTTAACAGCATTAGCTTTTCTTGAATTATCAAACAACGAATCAACAGCTTCCTGAAGCATACGTTTTTCATTACGCATAATAACATCAGGAGCTTTAATTTCGATCAAACGTTTCAAGCGGTTGTTACGAATAATAACCCTACGATAAAGGTCATTCAAGTCGGAAGTAGCAAAACGGCCTCCATCAAGGGGCACTAAAGGACGGAGTTCAGGTGGAATCACCGGAACAATTTTCACGATCATCCATTCAGGTTTATTCAGAGCACGTTTTCTACCATCACGGAAAGCTTCATAAACATGAAGTCTTTTAAGGATTTCCTGTTTTCTTTGCTGAGAAGTTTCATTATTAGCCTTATCTCTCAATTCGTAAGATTCTTTATCAAGGTCTATCAGGCAAAGCAAATCATACAGTGCCTCAGCACCCATTTTTGCAATAAACTTAGTAGGGTCAGTATCTTCAAGTAATCTATTTTCAGGAGGAAGTTTATCTAAAATTTCAAAATATTCTTCTTCTGAAAGGATCGTTTTGCATGCTACAGTATCTGATTCGGCAATACCGGGTTGAATGACTACATATTTTTCATAATAGATGATTGAATCTATAATTTTGGAAGTCAATCCAAGCAATGCCCCAATTTTATTGGGCAAAGTTTTAAAAAACCAGATATGAGCGACAGGCACCACCAATTGGATATGTCCCATTCTTTCACGACGAACTTTACGTTCAGTAACTTCAACACCACAGCGGTCGCAGACGATACCTTTGTATCTGATTCTTTTATATTTACCGCAATGACATTCCCAATCCTTCACGGGGCCAAATATTTTTTCACAAAAAAGACCTTCGCGTTCCGGTTTATAAGTTCTATAGTTTATTGTTTCAGGCTTTAGCACTTCGCCAAAAGATCTTTCCAGTATTGACTCCGGAGATGCAAGGCTAATGGTTATTTGGGAAAATTCTTTTCTTGTATTACTATCTTTTTTGAAAGCCATAGTTTCAAATTATAATGTTATAAAAATATATTAATCGAATTGAACATCTAATGCGAGTCCTCTGAGTTCATTTATGAGAACGTTAAATGATTCAGGTAAACCCGGGGTTGGCATATTATCACCTTTCACAATAGCTTCATAAGCTTTTGCTCTTCCAACAACATCATCAGATTTCACTGTAAGAACTTCCTGAAGTACATTAGCTGCACCGAAAGCTTCGAGAGCCCATACTTCCATTTCACCGAAACGTTGTCCTCCAAATTGAGCTTTTCCTCCAAGTGGTTGCTGAGTGATTAAAGAATAGGGACCGATAGCACGGGCATGCATCTTATCATCAACCATATGATGTAATTTAATCATATAGATATAACCGGCAGTAACCTTTTGATGGAAAGGTTCACCTGTTTCACCGTTATATAGCTGAACACTGCCATTTTCAGGTAGGCCGGCTTTTCTCATCAATTCATTAATTTCTTCTAGGGTAGCTCCATCAAATATTGGAGTAGCGAAAGACATTCCAAGTTCTTTTCCAGCCCAACCCAGAACAGTTTCGTAAATCTGTCCTAAGTTCATACGAGAAGGCACTCCCAAAGGATTTAAAACAATATCAACAGGAGTTCCATCTTCGAGAAATGGCATATCTTCGGCTCTAACAATTTTTGCAACAATACCTTTATTTCCATGACGACCTGCCATTTTATCCCCAACTTTCAATTTACGTTTATTTGCCACATAAACTTTAGCCATTTGAACAATACCATTCGGCAATTCACTGCCAACAGTAGCATCAAATTTTTCGCGAGTCATACAGGCCACAATTTCTCTTTCTTTAATTAAATAGTTTCTGATAATATCTGAAACCAGAACATTTATTTTTGTATCATTAGTCCATTTAGAAACCGTTACATTAGAGAAGTTGACGAGGCTGAGCATTTTCTGAGAAAATTTAGCTCCTTTAGGGATTACAATGTTTTTGGCATTATCGAAAATATTATGTGCAATTTTACCCTCAAGCAAACGATATAATTTAGTAACAATTAACTCTTTAAGTTCATTTAACTGTTTTTCATATTTGCTCTCGATTTCTTTCACGATATCCTTGTCTTTCGATTTGGTTTTTCTATCCTTAACCAAACGCGACAAAGATTTGGCACCAATAACGACACCCTTCATTGAAGGAGGTGCTTTAAGAGAAGCATCTTTAACGTCACCGGCTTTATCGCCGAAGATAGCACGCAACAATTTTTCTTCCGGAGTAGGATAAGATTCCCCTTTAGGAGTAATTTTTCCGATAAGAATATCGCCCTCATTAACTTCAGCTCCGACACGAATCAATCCGTCTTCACCAAGATCCTTAGTAGCTTCAGTAGAAACATTTGGAATATCATTCGTTAACTCTTCGATTCCTCGTTTAGTATCACGAACTTCCAAAGTAAACTCTTCAATATGAATAGAAGTAAAGATATCTTCTTTAACAACTTTTTCTGAAATAACAATAGCATCCTCAAAATTATAACCTTTCCAAGGCATAAAAGCGACCATCATATTTCTTCCCAATGCCAACTCTCCTTCCCGGGTAGCATAACCTTCAGTAAGGACATCTCCTTTTTCCACTTTTTGTCCTTTCACCACAATTGGTTTCATATTGACACAAGAGTTCTGATTGGTTCTTCTAAATTTGGGAAGAACATAAGTTTTAATATTGGACTCAAACGAAGTTAACGTTTCAGTTTCAGAAAATTTGTAATTTATAGTAATTTTTTCAGCGTCAACATATTCAACAATTCCACTTCCTTCAGCACGGAGGATAGCACGTGAATCCATTGCCACTTGTTTTTCAAGACCGGTACCAACAATAGGAGCTTCAGGATTCAATAAAGGAACAGCCTGACGCATCATGTTAGACCCCATCAAAGCTCTGTTTGCGTCATCATGTTCCAAAAATGGAATTAAGGAAGCGGCAATAGAAGCAATCTGATTAGGAGCAATATCAATTAATTCGATTTGTTCTTTTGGAACGATAGGATAATCTGCCAAGTTACGAGCCTTAACCTTATCCGTAATCATTCCTTTTTCATCCATAGGCGTAATTGCCTGTGCAATAAATTTATTTTCTTCTTCTTCAGCGCTAAGATATACAGGCTCATCTTTAAATTGAACAATTCCGTTTTCAACTTTATGATAAGGAGTTTCAATAAAACCCAATTTATTAATCTTAGCAAAAACGCATAGAGAAGAGATCAATCCGATATTGGGACCTTCAGGAGTTTCAATAGTACAAAGCCGTCCATAGTGTGTATAGTGCACGTCACGTACTTCAAAACCGGCTCTTTCTCTTGACAAACCACCGGGACCTAAAGCAGAAATTCTTCTTTTGTGTGTAATTTCAGAAAGTGGATTTGTCTGATCCATAAACTGAGACAACTGATTAGTTCCATAAAATGAATTAATGACAGAAGAAAGTGTTTTGGCGTTAATCAAATCAACAGGAGCAAAAACTTCATTATCTCTAACATTCATTTTTTCACGGATAGTACGTGTCATACGGGCAAGACCTACTCCGAATTGATTGAAAAGTTGTTCACCAACAGTTCTAACACGTCGGTTACTCAAATGGTCAATATCATCAACCTCCATCTTAGAATTAATCAATTCAATAAGATAGCGGATTATTGAAATAATATCTTGTTTCGTTAATACACAGACATCCATTGGAATATTAAGATTCAATTTTTTATTGATACGATATCGTCCAACTTCACCCAGGTCGTAACGTTTATCAGAGAAGAAAAGTTTTTCAAGAGCAGTCCGAGCTGTTTCTTCATCGGGTGCTGCTGTATTTCTCAATTGAAGATAAATATACTCAATTGCATTTTTCTCTGAATTGGTTGGATCTTTTTGGAGCGTATTAAAAATAATGGAATAATCAATTTGTTTCTCATCTTGTTTATGGAAAAGAACCGTTTTGATATTAGCATCTGCAATCATTGCAATATGCTTTTCTTCCAGAATTGTTTCACGTTCGATAAGAACTTCAATACGTTCAATATTTACAACCTCACCTGTTTCTTCATCCACAAAATCTTCATTCCAGGTTTTCACAACGCGGGCTGCAAATTTTTGTCCAATATATTTTTTCAGATTTGCCTTTGTAGCTTTTACTTCCTGAGCGATGTCGAAAATATCAAGGATATCCTTATCTGACTCATATCCGATAGCTCTGAGCAATGTTGTAACAGGCAATTTCTTTTTTCTATCGATATAGGCATACATAACGTTGTTAATATCGGTAGTGAATTCCATCCAAGAACCTTTAAAAGGGATAATTCTAGCCGAATAGAGCTGTGAACCATTTGAATGGAATGAGGAGCCGAAGAAAACTCCCGGTGAACGATGAAGTTGTGAAACTACAACTCTTTCGGCACCATTTATTATAAAAGTTCCCTGAGGTGTCATATAGGGAATTAATCCCAAATAAACATCCTGGATAACTGTTTCAAAATCTTCGTGATCAATGTCATTACATGAAAGCTTCATTTTAGCTTTCAGTGGGACACTGTATGTCAAACCTCTCTCGAGGCATTCGTCCAAAGAATAACGGGGTCCATCAATATAATAGTCCAGAAATTCCAGAACAAAACTATTTCTTGCATCAGAAATTGGAAAATTCTCATTAAAAACTTTAAATAAACCTTCATTATGTCTGCGCTCAGCGTCAGTATCAATTTGAAAGAAATCCCGAAAAGATTTTATTTGTATATCCAAAAAGTCGGGATATTCGACAGGTTTTGTTGATGCAAAGGTGTGTCTTTTATTCATTTTTGTTGCCAATGCCATTTTTTTAAGGGTTTTAATATCAGTTGTTTAAAGGGCAAAAAACCATTATTTGTTTAGAAATTGACTTGCCCGTCTTTATAAACAACAATAAGTACAAAACTTCCACGGGTTTTACGTGGAAGTAATGTACCATTATTGTATCGGATATAATCCTTTACTTAATTTCGACTTCAGCACCGGCTTCTTCGAGAGTTTTCTTTAAGCCTTCAGCTTCGTCTTTAGTAACGCCTTCTTTAACCGGTTTTGGAGCATTATCAACTAATTCTTTAGCTTCTTTAAGACCAAGACTAGTCAAATCTTTCACTAATTTAACAACAGCCAATTTGCTAGGGCCTGCTGCTTTAAGAATAACATCGAAAGAAGTTTTTTCTTCTTCAACAACTGCTGCTGCTGCAGTAGGTGCTGCAACTGCAACTGCTGCTGCTGCTGGTTCGATACCGTATTCGTCTTTTAAAATTTGAGCTAATTCGTTAACTTCTTTTACTGTAAGGTTAACCAATTGTTCTGCAAATGCTTTTAAATCTGCCATAATTTTTATTGATTTTAATGTTAATTACTTTATTTATTTTATTCGATTTTGTTTTTGTTTATTCTTTTTCGGATAAAGTTTTTACAATTCCTGCCAATTTACCACCGCTTGCTTGTAAAGCGGAAATAACATTTCTTGCAGGGGATTGTAATAACCCAACAATATCTCCGATAAGTTCATCTCTGGATTTAACATTACAGAGAGCATCTAACTGATCATCACCAAAGTAGGTTGCTTGTTCAATATATGCAGCTTTTAATAAAGGTTTAGAATTCTTATTTCTGAAATCTTTTATAATTCTTGCAGGTAAATTACCTACATTTGAAAGCATAATTGAAGTTTCTCCTACTAATGCAGGATAGATTTCCGAGTAATCATTTTCAGATTTATCCATTGCTCGTTTCAACAAAGTGTTTTTAACAACTTTGATTTTCACATCCCTACGAAAACAAATCCTTCTTAATTGATTAACGGTTTCAACGGTAAATCCTGAAATATCTGTTACATATACATTGGAATAGTCAGCTAAATCTTTTGCTATTTGGTCAATAATTTGACTTTTTTGTTCAATTTTCATATTCTAACTTAGCATTTAAAGGTTTATAATGTAACTGATTTGGGATCAACCTGAATACCCGGACTCATAGTACTGGAAAGGTAAACGCTTTTAACATAAGTTCCTTTTGCAGCAGCCGGTTTTAATTTCACAATAGTTGACAACATCTCTTTTGCATTTTCCACTAATTGGTCTGCAGTAAATTTTGTTTTACCGATACCGGAGTGAATAATACCATATTTATCAACTTTGAAATCAATTTTACCAGCTTTAACATCAGTAACAGCTTTACCAATATCCATCGTAACGGTGCCGGCTTTAGGGTTAGGCATTAAGCCACGGGGACCTAATATTTTACCCAGCGCACCGATCTTAGGCATCACGCTTGGCATAGTAATGATGACATCAATGTCAGTCCAACCTTTTTTGATTTTTTCAACATATTCGTCCAATCCTACATAGTCAGCGCCGGCTGCTTTTGCTTCGTCTTCTTTGTCAGGAGTACAAAGTACAAGAACTCTAACCACTTTACCTGTTCCGTGGGGAAGGGTAACAATTCCTCTAACCATTTGATTCGCCTTACGAGGATCAACGCCTAAACGAACGTCAATGTCGAAAGATGCGTCAAATTTAGTATAGGTAATGTCCTTTACAACTTGTACAGCTTCATTCAAAGGGTAAACTTTGTTTTTATCAAACTTAGCAAAAGCTTCTTTGCGTTTTTTTGATATTTTAGCCATCTTTTTTTTGTTATTACTTGATTATTAATTATTTTCAAAAGGATTTTGGCCACCTTTAACCGTAATTCCCATACTTCTTGCTGTTCCTGCAACCATTGTCATTGCTGATTCAACGGTAAAGCAATTCAAGTCTGTCATTTTCGCTTCAGAAATTTCGCGAACTTGATCCCAGGTAACGGAAGCAACTTTATTACGATTAGGTTCTTTAGATCCTTTTTGAAGTTTGGTCGCTGCCATAAGTTGAACAGCAACCGGAGGAGTTTTCGTGATAAAATCAAATGACTTATCTTTATAAACAGTAATAATAACCGGTATCACCTTCCCTGCTTGGTCTTGTGTACGGGCATTAAATTGTTTGCAAAATTCCATAATATTCACACCTTTAGAACCTAATGCAGGGCCTACCGGTGGAGATGGATTTGCAGATCCTCCCTTAATTTGTAACTTGATTAGTCCAGCTACTTCTTTTGCCATCTTTTAAATGATTTTTGATTTTTGTAACTAAAAATATTTGTCGATTTAAATTTTTTCAACTTGCATAAAACTTAATTCGAGAGGAGTTTTACGACCGAAAATTTTCACCATAATCTTCAGTTTCTTTTTCTCGGCATAGATTTCTTCAATAATACCGTTAAAAGTGTTGAAAGGTCCATCAATAACTTTGATTTCTTCACCAACAATGAAAGGGGGAGCAAAGGATTCGTCTTGTTCCATCAATTCGTCAACCTTTCCTAACATTCGGGTTACTTCAGCAGGGCGTAAAGGCACCGGAAGATCTGTCTTTCTCTTACATCCGACAAAGCCAAGAACCCCCGGAATATTGAGCAAAACATTAAATACTTCTCCCAACATCATTGCTTCAACAAAGATATAACCCGGGAAAAAATTTCTCTCTTTACTCACTTTTTTACCATTTCGAATCTGGTAAAATTTTTCAGTAGGTATCAATACACGGGAAACGAAATCCTTAATGTGGGAAGCTTCTATCTCACTTTCGATATTCTGCTTTACCTTCTTTTCAGTTCCGGTTACCGCCCTGATAACGTACCACTTTCTTTCAACGTCTGCCATACTCAAAATTTGTTTATGGAAAATAAACCAACTGAATTATTAGAAAAAGAACTACTAAAAAAACATTAGTCTCATTCCAAAATTGAAAAAAAGATCCATCAATAATACTATAAGTACTATAATTAGGGAAGCAATGGATACTTTTATTACACTTTCTTGTAAATTAGCCCAAGTTGGCCACGTTACCTTATGTGCCAATTCGTCATAAGTCTCTTTTACGTAGTTTATTATTTTCATTTCCTAATAATTTTTCTGTTTTCGATACTCTTTTATGCTTTTTAGGAATATGTTGATTGCCTTTTACTCTGATTATTCTTCTTTATTTACTAAAATTACTTTTGAAAAAATAGTTAAATCATTTTATTTTCAAGAAGTTATATTTAGGAAATCGCACAATCCCGCATCCTATATTATTACACTTTAAAAAGTCGGCAAATATACAAATTATTTTTTATAAACATTGCGTTGTGAAAAAAATATTTTTTATTTAATTCTACTGTGATACCATTTTAAGTATGCAGACAGATATTTTAATCCCAACTTCCCTAATTCCTGATAGATCTTGTTATGTTTATAGTCACGATCAAAGCAAAGTAAATATATGTCCCACACACAATCGAGCTTCTTCAGTAATTTCAACTCATCCAATACTTGTTCATTAAGAAGCCCCTCTTTAAATAGCATTTTATTATATAGAAACAAACTATACCCATTTACATTCCCTGCCAAATCCGGCAATATTTCAAATGGATTATGTCTATTCTTACTGCCGGAGAAAATAGAATTACTATTATCTGAATCAATATTTTGTTGCTGTTTTTCTGATAATAATTTCATTTTCTCTACTATGTCTGTAGCATCTGAATTATCTTTAACAGCTTTCATTGCCATCTCATATAAAGAATGATGATTTTGTATTCTGTTAGGCAATCCTATCAAGGATAGAATTTCTGTTTCACATTGAAATAATGAAAGATGATACTGGTCATCATAAATCGAAAAGGTAACCTCCCCCTGA
>JAEWNB010000021.1 GCA_023392945.1 Bacteroidota bacterium | reverse complement strand
CCGGTGATACATATTTGCAAATATCTCCCAGCATTTGTGAATTCGCAGGTTTTTGATCACTGATGTAGCAAAATCCGGTAACACCAAAATTAAGCTCCAACAGTTTGTCAGGGGCTTCTTGCTGCATTTTGGTTAATTCAGACTTTGAAAATGATTCATAGAGCAAGATGTCAGGGGTGACCTCTTTTTGACCTTCTTTTTGTGCCATTAGTCCAACTAATGGGCATAAAAGAATAAAAAGGATGATGATTTTTTTCATTTTGTCAATTTTTGTATTTATTTGATTTTAATTTTCATTTCGGAATGACGCGTAAAAATACAAAATGTTCCGAATAAATAGCTTTTTTTTATTAGAAATCAATAAAAACAGTTTTTAAGTATCTCTGGTTCAATTTTTAATATTTTGTTTATCAGTAAAATAAAAATATGATTTTAATATTATTTAATTTGTATTTTTGCATAAGTTTATATGATATTTATGCTACGATAATTATTAATTAGATTGTTCTTAAATACTTTAAATAATATGAATTACCCTGATAAAAGCTATTTTCCTTTTATTTCCCAAAAGTCAGCTGTTGAGAAATTGACTAATGTGCTTCGTCGTGAGATAACTGCTTATCTGAAAGAAAATAAGCTTCAATCTTTGGTGTTGGGAATTTCAGGAGGAATTGATAGTGCTGTTTGTGCAGCACTCTTATTGCCGGTTTGTAATTATTTCAAGATTCCACTGATTGGGCGTTCTATTACAATCGAATCAAATAAAAAAGAGGAAATTGATCGTTCTATTGCTGTCGGAGAATCTTTCTGCCATAATTTTGAGTACCTTGATCATACAACTGTCTATTTTGAAAATAAGAAAAATATGATTTTGTTGGATAATTCGATACTGTCAAAATTGCGTCAGGGTAATTTAAAAGCTAGAATGAGAATGTTGATCCTTTATGACTTGGCACAACTCTATCGGGGAATGGTTATTTCAACAGATAATTACACAGAATACCTTACCGGTTTTTGGACACTGCATGGTGATGTCGGCGACTATGCTCCGTTAATGAATTTATGGAAAACTGAAGTTTATCACCTTGCAGAATCTTTACTGTCAGAATGTAATCCATCTCAAAGTGCTGCCCTGAAAGCCTGTATTGAAGCCACACCTGTTGATGGTCTTGGAATCAGTAATTCAGATTGTGAACAGTTGGGGGTGGAAAATTATTTTGAAGCAGATCAGATTTTTTGTGATTATTTTAATGGTAATAAATCACTCGAAAATCATCAATTGATAAAAAGATTTAATTCGTCTGCTTATAAAAGAAATAATCCTGTTGAAATTTTACGAAAAACAATAATTAAATAAAAATTTATGCTTCTTATTATCGATAGCGGAGCTACTAAAACCGAATACTATCTGACAGAAAACGGAGAAGTATTATACCGTTATATCAATGGCGGAATTAATGTTAATTATTCGGGAGATGATGAAATTAATACTATTTTGAGCGAATTTGTCTCATCTCATCAATTGCCTGCGAATCTGACAGTTGATAAAATTGTCTATTACGGTGCCGGTTGTGCAAACGAAAAAAATTGTAAACGTATTAAAGTTATTTTCAGACAGTTCTATCCGGATGCTGATATTTTGGTCTATTCAGATTTGATGGCTGCCTGTCATGCTCTTTGTGGAAATAATGCCGGGCTTGTGGGCATCTTGGGAACAGGTTCGAGCTCCTGTTTATATGACGGTAAGGAAATTATTGAAATGGCCCCCTCTCTTGGCTATCTTCTCGGCGACGAGGGAAGCGGAACCTATTTGGGAAAACTATTCCTTACTGCTTATCTCCAAAATCAGTTCCATGCTGATCTTAAAAATAATTTTGAAACTAAATTCAAACTCTCGCCTGCAAAAATTATTCATAATTTGTATCAAAACCCTAATCCTAATAGGTTCATGGCCTCTTTTGCCCCCTATATTTCGGAACATCTGGATGATTTTTTTCTTTCACAATTATGCATTCAGGCATTTACTGCCTTTTTTAAGTCTCAGATTTATTATTATCCAGATTATCAGAATTATAAACTCAATTTATTAGGCTCAATTGCGAAAAGTTTTAAGGTTATTATTGAGCAAACAGCTGCTGATAACGGAATTCAAATTGGCCATATTAAAGCTTCTCCTATGGGCGAATTAATTAGGTATTACAAATAAAAGTATGATTCAGAAAGTCTCGTTTGAAATGGAGTTGCCTGATGTGGCAAAAAAAATATTGCATACTTATCCTAATGAAAGAATCTTTGGATTTTATGGCGAAATGGGAGCAGGTAAAACAACTCTTATTAAAGAAATTTGCAAAGTCTTGGGTGTTAAGAATATTACTTCCAGCCCTTCTTTTGCTATTGTAAATGAATATATTTCAGCTAACAATGAACCTGTATATCATTTTGATTTTTATCGGATCGAAAAGTTGGATGATGCTTATCAAATAGGTTTTGAAGATTATTTGAATAGTGATTATTATTGTTTTATTGAATGGACTGAAAAAGTTGAACCAATCCTGAAAGGAGATTTTGTCAAAGTTGAAATTGAAATTTTGGAGGATGGAGTGCGAATGATACGTTACTAATATTGTATGGAAAATGAATTTTAGTGAAGATTTTTTTCCTGAATTGAATCCACAAGAAGAGTTTATTCATCTTGATTTTTCAAAGAAAAATTATTCTATTGGATTCCTTAAAGACAATAACCCTGTTAATGGAGTGGTGTTACTGCCTCCGTCTACAATTGGCAAATTGGTTGAAGCAGGTGTTCAGGTGTGGATTCAACGGGGAGTTAGTTCTCACACAGACTGGAGTGATTTGGATTACGCCGACATGGGAGGGGTGATTTTAGATGATGCCTCTTCGGTTATTTCTCAATCCAATATTTTAATTAAAATAGAACCTTTCACTATTGAAGAACTTGCATTATTATCACCTAACAGGATAATCATTTCTCATGTTAAGCTTTTGGATCTTTCTCCTGATTATTTTACAATTTTAAGACAGAAAAATATTAGTGCTATTTCATTGGATTTTATTAAAGGTAAAAATGATCAATATACTTTTTTGGAGATTTTTCTGAATACTTTGGGCGTTACTTCAATCTCTTTGGCTCTAGGAGAATTTATTTTCCCAATTCTGATGTCGCTTGTTGAAAGTAGTAATCTTAAAGTAGCAATCCAGACCTGTGCTACTCTGATACAGGGACTATATTGCTTTCAGGGATTTCTTTGTAATGAGATTATTGCCAATCAATTGAATTTGCCTTGGAAGGATATTCTGCAACTATGCTGGAATCAAAATTGAAGCTAGCCCTTTGTTATTTTTATCATTACCCTTTCATTAGTGTTACTTCCTATTAAAGAAAATTTTGAGGAGCAGATAATTCTAATAATTAATGAATTTTTTGGTGATAAAACCTTTCTTGGAAGTGACTCGAATTAAATAAGTCCCTTTTGACAAATCACTAATGTCAATGAGAGTTTGGCTCTCTTTCATTTTTATTGATTTAACAATTTTTCCGTTTGTGTCAAGTAATTCAATTTTAGTGATTTTGTTTATTGATGGTGAAATAGTAATCATAATATGACCGGAAGCAGGATTGGGATGAATTGTCATCTGCTCATCATCTTCTTCATCGATGACAATTTCTGAATTGCCAACCCCTATGGTAAATTCCCCCGGGAAAATAGCATTAGTCCTTAAATTGCCGGAGTAAAGTGTGCCCGTTCTTGTAAATGGAATGATTCGCCATTCTTCCGAAGCATCTCGCCGGTATAACAAAATAAGGTCATCAGCATTATAACCTTGCATCAAATTATAATCTAATTGTGTCGGTAATCCTGCGTAGTACTTGAATTGCATGTACCCCTGAAAAGTATCTGAACCGGCATACTCAATTCTCCAGTAATGACTGTCTGAAATACGGTATATGTCCGGATTTTGATTTTGAAGGTGATCAGGGGCAACAAGATTATGCTCAGTGCGAAATAATATAGAATCTGCAATATTGTTGACGGTGATCGAAAAGCCTGCATCTGAAAAGTTTTTTGTGCCCGTAGTCGAAATTGCCGAGTTATAATCAATAATAGCATCTGCCATTTTTTCATGATAATCTACAACTCCAAATATTGGCTGAAATGGAAGTGTTACTTCTGCTGTCCCATATTGTCCAGAAAATTCAAAATTAGTTATGGTGTATTCTGCGCTGTTTGAAGAGAAAAATGTGAGGTCAATCCTGTTGTTGTTTGAATAGTTTGTCGCTTGGTGTAGTCTTTGACGAATATAAATACGGTATTGATTTGTGGTGTTTGGAATTAATCTTATTGAATCAATTGAGAAGTGAAGAAATCCGGGTTGATTTACCCACCCTTCATAAAATTCCATAAGTGGGATACCTGTTGTCTGAGAAAAATAACTAAAGAGAGAGTCAGAACTTATATTTTGGAATGCATACTGTGTTAAAAGTGATTTGATTCCTGTGAAAAAGAGAGAATCTCCTAAATAGTTCCTTAGGGTGTGGACAACGATGGCTCCTTTATCGTAGGATGTAGTGCCATAAGTGACATTTTGAGGAACTGCATTAAGCGCATAATAGCCGCCGTCATCCTGATGCGCATTTTTAAGAACGGAACGGTGCAGATTGCGCATTGATGCGGCAAATTGATCAGGAGTTAATGCTTCCACGATTAAGGCTTCACTATATCTTGCAAATCCCTCGTTTATCCACATCTCTTCAGCATTTTGACAAGTGATAAGGTTCCCGAACCAAGAGTGTGACAATTCATGGGCATAGAGGGATTGATTGTCCAAATTGCCGTTGATGGCAATTTGAGGGTAAGCGATGTTAGTGGCGTGCTCCATTGCTCCGCTATTGAAATTTACTCCCACATATCCTACTCTTACAAAACGATGAGGCCCAAAAAAGTTCTCATAATTTCTCAGAATTGTTTTTAAATTGATGAAAGATCCGGAAACATTATTGATATAAGAGGGAGGAGTATAAATTTCAATGGGTACAGCTCCGGAAAGTCCGTTAAAGGTGTCTTTGTAAACTTTATATTCGCCTACGGCTACAGAGGCAAGATAGGTAGGAATCGGTTCCGCAAGTTCCCATCTCCATATTCTTGTGCTGTCTGATAGCGTTAGTGAATCAGTTAACAAACCACCACAAACTGCCATTTTGTTTTTTTCTGTCCTTATTCTGAATGTATAAGTCGATTTATCGGTAAACATATCAATACACGGGAACCAGCAGCGACCAAAATTGTGAGGGATAGAGTTGAAAGCTACCCCAATGTTGTATGCGTACTGTCCTGAATAATAAAAGCCACCCCAATAGGAATCGCGAGTAGGGGTTCCATGATAATAAACTGAAACCGCAATCGTGTCGCCGATAGTGTTGTTGGTATTTAGGGGGATGTGTAGAAGGGAGTTCTGATGAGTAAAAGAAGTGTTAACATCATTTACAAAAACTGAATCAACGGTCAAGGCTAATAAGTCTAAGTTAAGATATGGTAAATTGTTTATTTCCGGGGAAACCATTAGATTGGCTTGGCCGCTGATGGTATGATTTGTAAAATCTATTATGGATAAGGAAAGGTCGTAATGAAGAACGTGTACGCTGTCAGTTCGGTTTTGTGAATAACCCAATCTGAAAATTAAAAATGAAAATGTAATAATCAGCAATATTTTTCTCATGGGAATTATTTTTTCCGGGAAAGAAAAGTCTGTCTTAATCAAGCTTTAGTACTGCAAGAAATGCAGACTGGGGAACTTCCACATTCCCTATTTGGCGCATCTTTTTCTTTCCCTGTTTTTGTTTTTCAAGAAGTTTTCTTTTACGAGTGATGTCTCCTCCGTAGCATTTGGCAGTAACATCTTTTCTCACGGCTTTAATTGTTTCACGGGCAATAATCTTACTGCCAATGGCAGCCTGTATGGCAATGTCAAATTGCTGCCTCGGAATTAAATCCTTTAGTTTTTCACATATCTTTCTTCCGAATGGATAGGCATTATCCACATGGGTTAGGGATGAAAGTGCATCCACAGAATCCCCGTTGAGCAATATGTCAAGTTTGACTAATTGAGCAGGTTTATAGTCCACAATATGATAATCAAAAGAGGCATATCCCTTGGAAATACTTTTCAGTTTATCGTAAAAATCAAAAATAATCTCTCCCAACGGCAAATCAAAAGATAATTCTATGCGATTAGATGCAATGTAAACTTGATTGAGTAAAGT
>JAEWNB010000191.1 GCA_023392945.1 Bacteroidota bacterium | reverse complement strand
GAAACCCGAAAAGGCTATTTTGAAGTAGCTGACGGAGGAACCATTTTTCTTGATGAAGTAGCAGATCTACCTTTAGCAACACAAGTTAGACTTCTCAGAGTTCTAGAAAACAGAGAATTTATCAAGGTGGGATCATCAAAAGTACAAAAGACTAAAGTCAGAGTGGTTGCTGCTTCCAATGTTAATGTTTTGGACAGAATATCAAAAGGAAAATTCAGAGAAGATTTATATTACAGACTCAATACTGTTCCCATACATATTCCGCCTCTGCGTGAACGCAAAGAGGATATCTATTTACTTTTCAGAAAATTTGCTTCCGATTTTGCCGAAAAATATCGTTTTCCGCAATTAGAACTGACAAATGAAGCTATCGAAGAACTTAAAAACTTTATTTGGCCGGGGAATATCCGTCAATTGAAAAATATCACTGAACAGATGTCTCTGATTGAAAAAAACAGATTGATTGATGAAGTTACCTTAAGTAATTATTTAGTCAATAAAAATATTTCAAGTGTTCCGATGCTTCTTCAGGTCGATAATGAAAAGACAGAACATTTTGAAAGGGAATTAGTCTTTAAGTTTCTCGCTGATATGAAACGTGAGGTAACAGAGTTAAAGTCTATTGTAAATCAGATTGTAAAGGGAGATATCCATGCTCCTGCCCTTCAACATTCCTATATTGATGACATAAAAAAAGCTGATAGTGAAGCTCCTTTTCACATCTCCGGATCTCCTCAATATCATTATTCCACTCATCACCCATTGACGGAACAACTTGACGATCCAATCGTGTTGGATGATAATTACTCCTTATTGGAAAGTGAAAAAGAGTTCATAAAAAAAGCATTGGAAAAGCATGGGAATAAGAGAAAGTTAGCAGCTGAAGAACTGGGAATCTCTGAGAGAACCCTTTATCGCAAAATCAAAGAGTACGATTTATAATTTTAATCACCATAACTCCATGACCGGCAAAGCGACAACAAAAATATTGCATTTGGGAATCTGTTTCTTACTTATTAGCAGTTTAGCTGCATGTCGCATGACAGTTTCTTTAACCGGAGGAGATATTGATCCGAAAGCCAAAACCGTCTATATTCAAACATTTATAAACAACTCCTCATTAGTAAATCCGACCCTCAGCCAGGAGTTTACCAATGCTCTTAAAGACATGATTCAAAGTCAGACTCCACTCACTATTATCAATTCAGCCGGAGATTATTCTATTGAAGGAGAAATCACGAACTACACCATTTCCCCTGTTGCCATTCAGGGAAATGAGACTGCTGCCATGAACCGACTTACCATCACGGTGCATGTTGTTTTCACCAATACCTTTGACGAGACCAAAAATTTTGATCAATCATTTTCTCGCTATGTTGATTATTTAAGCACTCAAAATTTCACTTCTGTAGAAGGTTCTTTAGTTAACGCCATAAACGAAGCACTCACTGATGACATTTTCAACAAAGCTTTTGTAAATTGGTAAAATAAATTATTATGAAAATAGACCGGACCATTTTATCTCAATACAAGACAATATCTCTTCAGGAACAAAAAAACATTCTTGCTCAACTTGAGGATATGATGATAGAATATCCTGCTTCTCAAATGATCAGTTTTATCTATCTTCTGCTGTTGAAGAAATATCATTCAACTCAATTTGAGAAAGTAAAAGCTAAGCACTTATTGTCTCTTCTTGATCGCAATAAATTTTATCAATATCAATTTGATAATAATTATGTTGAAGAAATAGAAATTTGTGAAAATGAAGAGTTAGATAAAAACAGCCATAAAGATTCTATTACTAATACATTTAAAGCCAACTCTATTTCAACAACTTCTTCATCTGATGAAGAAGTCATTACTTTTACACAAAAAATAATTCCCAAAGAAGAAGAAGAAAAAGTATTAGATCATTTAATTGACCAATTCAGCAATGATCCTCCGAAAATACACTTTGATCCAGAGAAACATGATGGAAGCACCAACTATGGAAAATCCAGTTTAATTGAAGATCCGAATCTCATAAGTGAAACGTTGGCAATTATTTACGCTCAGCAAGGATATTATGGGAAGGCTATAAAAATTTATAAAAAATTGAGCTTGCATTTTCCGGAAAAAAGTATTTACTTTGCAACCCAAATTAAAAAAATAAAAAATAAAAAAGATAATAATATTTAAATACAATTAATATGTTAACGTTAATAGTTATTTTAGTCATTTTAGCCTGTTTTGTCTTAGCCTTTTTCGTTCTTATTCAAGACTCAAAAGGAGGTGGTTTAGCTTCCAATTTTTCATCATCCAATCAGATAATGGGTGTTAGAAAAACAACAGACTTTTTGGAAAAAGCCACTTGGGGATTGGCCTCAGCGATTATGATAATGTGTCTTGTCGTTGCTTTTATGACAAAAAATGAATTTAAGAGAGATTTACCGGCTCAAACACCAACAGAACAAACTGAAGGTGAAGAAGCTGAATAAATATTAGAAGGGTTTTTAAATAAAAAAGAGGGTTTTTTAATCCTCTTTTTTTTGGAACAAAATGTCCACTATGAAGAATCGTGATCCTTTTTACTTTTTATTACTATTTTTTACTGCCTTATTTTGGGGAGGCTCTTTTGTTTTCACCAAATACCTTCTCGAATTTCAAACTCCGACTTTTATCATTTTTTTTAGGTTGGTGATTGCCTCCATATTGATGATTGCAATATGTTTGATTTTTTTTCGGAAAGAACTTATTATTCCCAAAAAATCGATACTTCAAATTTTAATTCTCAGCCTTTTTGAACCTTTTCTCTATTTTATTTTTGAAACATACAGTTTACAATATAGTGAGGCATCAGTAGTATCTATCATCATTGCAACAATCCCCTTATTCACTGCTTTAATTTCCAAGTATTATTTTAAAGAAGTCTTTTCGAAATTAAATTTTTTGGGCGTTATAATTTCATTTGCAGGAATATTGGTGATGCTCTCCCCAAGCATTTCACAACTTGCAGGAAACATGGCCGGTGTTTTGCTCGCTTTTTGCGCTGTTATGACTTCTATTGCCTATAGTGTTACATTAAAAAAACTTCCACAGACAATCCATCCTGTTGCTGTAATAACCTATCAAAATTTTATTGGTTTATTTTTATTTCTACCGTTATTTCTGATATTAAACACAAAACAAGAAATTTTAAATGGGATAGCTTCACTTGACAATTTTCAAAATTTATTATTTTTAATCATTCTGGCTATTTTCTGTTCATCATTGGCTTTTATCTTTTACATCAAGGGTTTGCGATATCTCGGATTAGGGAAAGCCAACACTTTTACAAATTTAATTCCAGTCATCACGGCTATTCTATCTTTTTTCATCTTAAACGAGAATTTTTCGATAAATAAAATATTTGGAATTGTCATTGTCATTTCAGGACTCTTTCTTGTCCAAAAGAAAAAAATAACTGCATAATTTTTTTTATTCCAAGTTAAATAATTTTTATATTTGCCATAACTTTTTTGAAAAAATATGGCAACTACTAATGAAACCTGGGGCAGTCGGCTTGGAATAGTTTTAGCAATGGCCGGCAACGCTGTCGGATTTGGTAATTTTCTCAGATTTCCTGTTCAGGCTGTAGAAAACGGAGGAGGTGCATTTATTATTCCTTATATTGTCTGCTTACTACTACTGGGAATTCCTTTAATGTTTGTTGAGTGGACTATCGGTCGTTACGGGGGACAGTTTGGAGATCATTCCACCCCTTTTATTATGGGAAGAATGGGAAAAGGCAGGGCTTGGAGATATTTTGGTGTCTTCGGCATTTTTTCTACGATTGCGATTGCTTCATACTACTGTTATCTGGAAAGTTGGACAATCTCCTATATTTACCATTCCATTATCGGCACTTTTAATAACATGTCGCAGGGTGAAATAAAACAGATTTTTACGGAATATCATTATCTTTCTACAACTCACAGCGGCATTCCCTTTGAAAATATTATTGCATTTGTCTTTTGTCTTGCCCTTAATGTATGGATATTAAGCAAAGGGCTAAAAGGAGGCATTGAAGTTGTGGCCAAATGGGGGGTTCCGCTCTTGATTTTTTTTGGTATTTTTTTAGCTATTAAAGGAGTGACCATTAAAGAAGGTGTTAATGGGGCAGTCGAATCAGGACTGGCGGGATTAAATTTCTTATGGACTCCGCATTACTCTTCACTTTTGGATCCCAAAGTATGGCTTGCAGCTGCCGGTCAGATATTTTTTACACTGTCAGTGGGAATGGGGTGTATTCAATGCTATGCCTCCTACATGAGTCATGATGAAGATATTGCTTTAGGATCTATTACAACAAGCTTTGTCAATGAATTTGTTGAAATTGTGCTCGGAGGAACTATTCTGCTCTCAATAGCAGTAGGCTTTTTCGGTTTAGATAGCGTCAAGTCAATGGTTGCCAATGAAGGCGGATTCGGAATTGCTTTTCAAACGATGCCTTTCCTCTTTCAGAAGTGGGGTGTTGTGATGGCTCTTTTATGTGGAGTTTCTTTTTTTGGACTCCTTTTTCTTGCAGGAATAACATCTTCAATGGCAATGTGCACTCCTGCGCAAAGTTTTCTTAAAGACGAATTTAATATTGATAAGAAAAAATCAGCTGTCATTATCGGAATTATTATTCTTATTTGGGGCTTACCAACAGTTATCTTTTATAATAAAGGGGTCTTTGACGAATATGATTATTGGGCGGGAACTGTCTCCCTCTTTTTTTTCGCAATGGTTGAATGCATCCTTTTTTCCTGGTCACATGGCATCAATAATAGCTGGAAAGAATTTAATCATGCTGCAGATATAAAAATCCCGCGTATCTATAAATATATTCTAAAATTCATTACCCCTACTCTACTCATTATCATTTTCATCTCCGCTCTAATCAAACCTGCCAATGATAACTGGGCAAGCCTAAGTTTTAGTGGATGGGAAGTTGACAAATCAAGCCTAATCGGCAAAATAAAAGGTAAAGATGCAGGCCCTAATAGTCAATGGATTGCAGATACCCTCTATTCAGAAGTTAATGGCTATTATCAAAACTTATATGAAGTTCAAGGCAGCTTATTTATGAATATTTCATGTACAAATGAAAAAGGGGAAAAATTTGGCTATATCAAACAATATGAAGTCAAAGCAGGGAATAAACCTATTGTCAAAGAAGGGGATCTCATTTCGGTTGGAGACCCTATCATGAAAGGCCGATTTATAAATAATGCCCTCTATATTTCCCTCTCAAGATACTATCTGATGTTACTTTTTGTACTTATTTCCATTTTTGTGATTGTTGCATCAAGAAAAAGAGTTAAAATAAATAAATATTAAAACAATGAATACTACTGCTTTACTCTTAATGTTGTTTGTTCATATTCCGGTAACATTTCTTATGGTTTTATTTATTTACAAACTAATCAAAAAAGATAAAAAATAATTTCACTCATTAAAATACTCAATATACTAACAATCAACTAACTAAATCTTTTCTCTTTAATTATTATGAAATCTTTCTTTCATTTTACCTCCGGCGAATGGGTCGCGGCTATTTTCCTTTTATCAATCATTATTGCTTCCTTTACTTTTTATTACCTATATAATAATCATAAAGAAAGTTCTTGGAATACAACTTCTTTTAGGAAAGAAATTGCAGCATTTGAAAAACGACAACAAGAAATAGCAGATTCTATAAATCATGAACGAATGATAAAAAATAAATATTATAGAAACAGATATGCTAAAAATCAAGATAAGAATCATTATATCCATTATTCTAAATATAATCGTTTCACAAAAGATTCTTCAAAAGTTGGCCTTAATTACGAAGAATATAAGAAACAATATCAGCGGCGAGAATATGAAATTGTCAAGATTGACTTAAACAGTTGTGACACAACAGAAATTTGCGCTATTCCTCAATTTGGCTCTAAAAGAGCCAAAAAAGTCATTGAATACAGAGATCGGTTAGGAGGATTTCATTCGTTTCTACAAATAAAAGAAATCTATATTATGCAAAATATAGAACTCTCACACATGGAGAAATATTTTTATATCAATCAGAATCAGATAAAGAAAATAAAGATAAACAAGGCTGATTATAAAGATCTTATAAAACATCCCTATTTCGACAGCTATCTCTGCAAATCAATCCTCAACTACCGCAAAAAAGAAGGTAAAATCAACAACAAAGAAGAGTTACAGAAAGCCACCCATGCCTATCCGGAATTAATGGAGAAAATTTTGCCTTACATTTCGTTTGAGTAATTATTTATAATGTATCTTAACACTCAAATAAATAGTATTATACTATTTGAGATTTATAATTTTTATACTGAGTTGGGATTATTCTGATGAATAAATGTTATTTTTGCCTTTCTAAAATGAATAGGATTATATGAGCACCATTATCTTCGTCTGTTTTATTATTTACACCATTCTTTTATTTTTAGTATCCTGGCTTACTTCAAGAAAAGCCGACAATAACACATACTTTACCGGGAACCGTAAATCTCCCTGGTTTGTGGTGGCATATTGCATGATTGGGGCCTCACTTTCTGGAGTAACTTTTATGTCGGTGCCCGGAGATGTGGCAACAACCCAATTTACCTATTTTGGCGTTGTTTTAGGATATATTTTGGGCTATCTCTCAATTGTCTATATCCTCCTACCACTTTATTACAAAATGAATTTAGTTTCCATTTATGAATATTTGGGGAAAAGATTTGGAATTGAAGCCCATAAAACAGGTTCTTTGCTTTTTATTATTTCCAGGCTTGTCGGCTCAGCCCTGCGAATGTACCTGGTAATTTTTGTTCTTCAAATTTTCATCTTTGATGATTGGGGAATTCCTATCTGGTTAACTGCCATCATCATGATTTTCATAATTCTGCTCTATACTTTCAGGGGAGGTATCAAAACCGTGATTTGGACAGACCTGCTGCAGACTACTTTTCTCATTACAGCTTTAATCATAACACTCATCGTTATTTTCAGAGAAATGAATTGCCCTTTTGCTGATATCTGGAGTTCCATGAATAATGCCGGTTATACAAAAGTATTTCAAACAGATTGGCATTCAAACACTTTCTATCTTAAACAGATATTCGGCGGAATGTTTATTACCATCGCCATGACCGGATTAGACCAGGATATGATGCAAAAAAATCTAACCTGTAGAAATCTTAAAGATGCTCAACGAAATATGCTAACCTTTACCGGAATATTGGTAGTTGTCAATGCAATGTTTCTTTTACTTGGGGGTTTTCTTCTTGTCTATGCAAACAAACTGGGAGTTGACATCAGCGCTATGCCCACCGACCGGATTTTCCCTGAATTAGCCTTTAATCATCTCGGAAAAATTACGGCTATTGTATTCGTTATTGGCTTGATTGCCGCAGGATTTTCAAGTGCAGACGGAACTTTTGCAGCATTGACAACCTCTGTATGTTATGATTTTTTAAATATTGAAAAACGGTTTAAATCAGTAAAAGAAAAAATTTGGGTCCGCAGAATTGTGCATGTTGTCATTTCACTCCTGTTTCTCTCAATTATTATTATTTTTTCCAACTATCATAATGACGCATTAATAAGGATTTTATTCACCATTGCCGGCTATACATATGGTCCTATTCTGGGCATTTTTTCTTTTGGAATTTTCACTAAACGTACTATTAAATATCCCCCGTTAATTCCCGTTATCGCAATTTTGATCCCAACAATATGTTTTTTTATCTCTAAATATTCCGAAGTTCTGTTTTCCGGATACAAATTTGGGTTTGAAATGCTTATTTTTAATGGCCTGCTTATCTTTTTGAGTATGCTGTTAATCAGCGAAAAAAATCATTCTATTGAAATTCTAAACAAATAACGTTATGAGAAAATTAATTTTAGCACTTATTATTTTCTTACCTGCATTTTGCCTCTTCGGGCAAAAACAAGTTATCCCACTTACCGATAGCAATCAAATTCTGCCAAATAATTTCAGTTTCTACTATTTACTCCCTAAAACGGTCATTCAGTTAGATGTTACGGTTGTAAAAACAAAAGAGATAAAAGGTTATTATGCTGACTATGCAGAGAAATTTCTTGGGCTATCTAATGTTATCACTGATAATAAGACAAGTTATAAATTAAAAGATGTTTCCCTGACTTCTTACGAAATTCCCGATAACCAATATGTCTATGCTGTCGAATTGACTCCTGCACAAATTAAGAATGATTATCTTGCTCATATTTATAATTCAAAAAACAATAATTTGAATTCATCGCGGCAACTTCAACCATATGAAACTTCGACTCTTAAAATACCGGATTTTTTCAAATACTATTCAGACCTTGCATACACGGAAACTGATAACTCTTTTGTAGAAACCAAAATTATCAATGGTGTTGTAACTCAAGTGCCTGTTAGCCAGAGAAAAATGATTTCAAAGACCAAAGAGCAACAAGCACAACAAGCCGCAGACTATATTGCTAAAATCAGAAAAGATCGCTATGACTTATTAATCGGGGTACAAGAAGTTCCCTATACAAAAGAAGCTATTGAATTGATGATTAACGAACTAAACCGCACAGAACAAAATTATCTTAACCTATTTACAGGATTTTCTATTGATGAAGAGTTGCACTATTCCATGGATATTGTTCCGGACGCAAACAACACTCGAATTTCTCTTTTTTCTTTAAATCGGGAAAATGGGGTTTCTCAAAATAGCTCATCTGATAGCGCAGAAAATTTCTATCTCCTTCTTGAGCCTCAAATTTCTAACGAACAATGGCTCTCTTTGATGCAAAAAAAATCTGAAGACGAAAAATATAAGCCCAATAATGGTTTCCGCATTCGCAAATCTGTGCCTGTTAATGTATCGTTATGGAATGATAATATGCTCAAGCACAAATTTGGAATAGTTCCTGTTTACCAGTTAGGAAAGATTGAGATTTTACCTTCTAATCTTAAAAATTTTGACATCACACAATATGGCATAATCTATTGATTATATTGTATATATCTTTAACAAAATTGATAATCTAGTAGAAATATTTATAGTTATGATAAAAAAATTGTTGCTATTTGCCTTAATTATCACTACTGCTTTTTCGTTTCAATCGTGTAAAAAGAAAACTGAGCAGGATATTTTAAAAAGCCGAATGCTCGAAGTGAGCAACGAATATCTTAAATCAGAACAAGTGGATTCGGTTAAGATTGTTAAAATTGATACCATCACAGCAATGGGTTATGCTAAAATCATGCTTGAGATGTTGGAAAATATGAGAATAGAATACGAAAACCAGTATAATGCTGCCATGAAATCCGGCAATCAAAATGCGGGAGTCGAGATCGAATATACACTAAATGAAGTTTATCAGGCTTCGGAATCATTTCTGGAAGTTATGAATAACGACAATACCGATGATGATAAACTGCTTTTATTTATGGTATCTCTTACCTATTACAAGAATAATGTTCCCACATCCTTACTGTTTTTCACAACGCCTGATTATAAAATTCACGAAATTGACCCGTTTGGGAACAATTTGCTAGAGAAGTAAAAAAAACAGGTTAAATAGAATGTTTCATATTGCCCATAATGGCTGAAAGCATATCCTTTGCACGAAAAAGTTGAATCTTAACATTCGACATACTTATATTCAACTCCTTAGAAATTTCTTCGTAGGACAATTCTTCAAAATAGCGCAATTCAATTAAAGTGCGATACTTGGGGCGAAGTTGCTCAACAGCCCACCTCATCATCGAAATACGTTGTTTTTCTATAAAGGTATCTTCCGGGGTATTTTGCTCATAAGGGTTATTCAATTCTTGCATGCTATTTTCACAGGCGCAAATGTCCTGATCAATACACGAAGGAGTGCAATTTTTCTTACGAAGGAAATCAATACAGTTATTAACCGCAATTCTAAAAAGCCAGGTAGAAAAAGCATAATCAACAGTATAACGATCCAGATTACGAAAAGCCTTTCCAAAGGCCTCAATAGTTAAATCTTCAGCATCATAGGGATTTTTGATCATCTTTAACAACAAATAATATATTGGGTCACGATAATAGCTCATCAGTTGGGCATACGCTTTTTGATTGCCATTATCCAATGCATCTCTCAGCAATAAATAATCTCGCTTCGCTTTATCGGTAAAGTGATCAATTTTTTCCATTATTTTTTTTGGAATAAGTTAGATGTCAAAAATATAAAAGGATTAAGTACTGAAAACAGTATATCAAAAATCAAAATATAGGGAACAATTCTTTTTTCTTCAAGTTTTGCTGCTGCCATACCAAAAATAACATATTGCATTGAAGATTTCAATACAAAAAGAGCAATTACAACAGATAAAAGAATATAATCTTTTCGGGTATAAATTATCGCAATCACAAATAAGATATAAAATAGAAGCATTAACAACCCATAAAAATTGAGTAAAAACTTATGTTTCGGCTTGTAAGAGCTACGGGTCGAGGTATGGTGTTTTTTTTGAAGGAACCAGCTTTTAAAACCTGATTTAGGACGTGATACAGTAAAAGCTCCTTTAAAATACTCAATATCACAATTCCGGTCATTAGCAGCACGATTGACAAAAATATCATCATCTCCATACTTGATATGATTATGCGAAGCAAAACCCCGTTGATGATAAAACAATGATTTGGAATAGGCTAAGTTTCTACCCACTCCCATGTAAGGTATTTTAGCCAAGGCATAAGAAAAATAGTGTATTGCACTATGAAGAGTATCGTAGTGAATCATCATATTTAAAAGACCTTTTTTCTTCTCGAAAGTACTATATCCCAATACAATTTCCGTTTTCCCAACAAAGTGTTTCGCCATATTTTGCAACCAATATGAGGAAGATGGCACACAATCTGCATCAGTAAGAAGAATGGTGTCATAACTTGCAGATTTGATACCAATTGAAAGAGGGAATTTTTTTCCCTGAATATTGGTCACGGAAGAGGTTAGATTTACCAATTTCAATTGAGGATAAGTACTCATAAAATCACGGATAACCTGTTCGGTTTCATCATTAGAATTATCATTTACCAATACCACTTCAAACTCATTGTATTGTTGAGTAAGCAAAGCAGGAAGTGACTTAATAAGATTATGAGCTTCATTTTTGGCTGATACCACAATCGATACAGGTTTTTGCTGAATATCTTTTATTTTAGTCGGTTTATGAAATGAAAATCTGGCAAAAATCAACCAATAATAGAGTAATTGCAGAATAACAAAAAAACCAAATACAATAACAGATAATTCTGGAAGATAATTTGGTAGCATGAAAAACATTAATAGGTTATGATTTGAAAAACAAATATATTTTAAAGATTAGAATAAATGATGTATTTTTGTCGAAATTTACTAACAAAATGCAGTTTATAATTAACACTACTGACGATAAAAGTTCAGCGAGAGCCGGCACTATCACAACTGACCACGGAATAATTGAGACCCCCATTTTTATGCCTGTAGGAACTGTCGGTGCAGTTAAAGCAGTTCATATTAAAAGTGTAAAGGATGAAATCAAGGCACAAATCATATTAGGTAACACCTATCATCTTTATTTACGTCCCGGAGTGGAAGTGCTGGAAGCAGCCGGTGGCATTCACCGTTTTAATGGATGGGAAAAGCCTGTTCTCACTGACAGCGGGGGATTTCAGGTCTTTTCTCTGAGTCACAAACGGAAGATTAAACCGGAAGAAGGAGTCTGGTTTCAATCTCATATTGATGGTTCCAGACATCTCTTTAGTCCTGAAAAAGTAATTGATATTGAGCGTATTATTGGAGCTGACATCATGATGGCATTCGATGAGTGTACTCCCTACCCTTGTGAATTTGATTATGCAAAGAATTCTATGCTCATTACCCACAACTGGCTTGAACGTTGTATCACCAGATTCAATCAAACCGAGCCCAAATATGGCTATAGGCAAACTCTTTTCCCAATTGTACAGGGAAGCGTATTCAAGGATTTAAGAATTAAATCAGCCGAATTTATCGCCTCCATGAATTGTGAAGGAAATGCAATTGGAGGGGTCTCCGTTGGGGAACCTACCGAATTGATGTATGAAATGACTGATATCTGTTGCCAAATATTACCCAAAGATAAACCACGCTACCTTATGGGAGTGGGAACCCCTGCCAATATTCTCGAAAATATTGCTATGGGTATTGATATGTTTGATTGTGTTATGCCAACCCGAAACGGTCGTAATGGCATGATATTTACCTGGGAGGGTGTTCTGAACATGAGAAATGAAAAGTGGAAATTCGATTTCACCCCCCTTGACAAAAACAGTGACCTCATTGCAGATCAAGAGTATACGCGGGCCTATTTGAGACATCTATACACTGCAAATGAAATGCTGGGACCTATGATTGGAAGTTTACACAATCTCCATTTCTATCTCGACCTGATAAAAACCGCAAGATTAAAAATTCAAGAGGGCACTTTTACTCAATGGAAAAATCAGATCATCCCCAAAATTTCGCAGAGATTATAAATTGAGTTTTTTATTTTTTCAACTTATTATTCAATAATTTATTCAATAATTATCATTATTTGAAGTTTGTCATAATTCTTAATAATTGTTAACAGATTAAAGGAAGGATGAAAAAAATGTAATTTTGCAACCTCTAAAATAACTTTTATTAATTTAAAAAGTATGGCAACAACTGCAGATTTCAAAAACGGATTATGTATAGAATTTAACAATGAACTTTGGACAATAGTTGAATTTCAGCATGTTAAACCAGGTAAAGGTCCGGCCTTTGTTCGCACCAGGATTAGAAATTTAAAAACAGGAAGAGTGTTGGAAAACACTTTTACGGCAGGCGTGAAAATTGATTTAGCCAGAGTAGAACGCCGACCATATCAGTTTTTATATAAAGAAGGTGATAACACCTATACTTTTATGCATAATGAAACCTATGAACAACTTGAAATTCAGGGTGAATTAATCAATAATAGCGGATTACTCAAAGAGGGGCAAATTGTCGAAATTATGTATCACACTGATACCGATACTCCCCTATCATGCGAACTTCCTCCTTTTGTTGATTTGGAAGTCACTTATACTGAACCCGGTGTTAAGGGTGACACTGCTACTAATGCAGCTAAAAGAGCTATTGTTGAAACCGGAGCAGAAGTCTTTGTTCCACTTTTTATTGAAACCGGAGAAAAAATTAAAGTTGATACTCGTACCAACAAATATTCGGAAAGAGTAAAATAATATGAAATTTGAAAAAGCATTAACCCTGAATGAATTACTTGAAATTATTCAAGGAAATATTACAGTAAAGGGGAACTCACATAATCTAATAACCGGAATCAATGAAATTCATTCTGTTGAACCCGGAAATTTGTCTTTTGTTGACCACCCTAAATATTATGAAAAAGTTCTTGGTAGCACTGCCAGTATTATCCTGATCAATAATGATGCTACTGCTGTTCCTGAAGGAAAAACACTTCTTATTTCGGATGATCCTCTTCGCGATTATATAAAAGTAGTGCGCCACTTTGTCAAGTTTAAAAGTCAGAATGAGGCAATTAATCCTACTGCTGTTATTGGGAAAAATACAATTATTCAACCCAATACCTTTATCGGCGAAAATGTTATCATAGGAAAAAATTGCATTATTCATTCTAATGTGAGTATTTATGCAAATTCAATTATTGGAGATAATGTTATTATTCATTCCGGTTCGGTGATTGGAGCTGATGCTTACTATTTCCAAAAAAGGAATCCGGAATGGGTGAAACTTGAATCCTGCGGACGTACTGTCATTTCCGATGATGTTGAAATTGGCTGTAATGTTACTATTGACAAAGGAGTTTCGGGAGATACTTTTATTGGCAAAGGCACTAAATTTGACAATATTGTACAGGTTGGACATGACACCTATATTGGAGCTTACTGCCTGATTGGTTCGTTGAGTGCAATTGCCGGATGTACCTATATAGACGATGAGTGTATTCTATGGGCTAAGTCAAGTGTCAACAAAGATTTATATGTTGCCAAACGCACTACCCTTTTGGCTTTGTCCGCCATTGACAAAAGTGTTACAGAAGAAGGAACTGTCATTTTTGGAGTTCCGGCTTATGAAGCACGAAAAAAATGGAAAGAGATGGCCTGCAGTAAAAAACTCCCTGAATTATTTGACGAATTTTACCAACTAAAAAACGATTTTGAAAATCTGAAATCAGAAATTAAGTCGTCTAAATAGTGGAAAATAAAGAAAGTAATGTCAAAATAATCCCCGTTAATAATTCTGTTGAATTATCAATTCCATTTATTGAAAACCCTATTTCTGCCGGCTTCCCAAGTCCTGCTCAGGATTTTCTTGAAACCGGAATTGACCTCAATAAAGAGCTGATAGCACATCCGGTTTCTACCTTCTTCGGGAAAGTTAAAGGTGATTCCATGAAAAATGCAGGAATTGATGACGGAGATTTAATTATTATTGATAAATCCCTGACTCCAAAAGAAGGAGATGTGGCTGTCTGTTTTATTGACGGAGAATTTACTCTTAAATTTATTAAAAAAGATATTAATTGTATTTGGCTTGTCCCTGCAAATCCAACCTATAAATCTATTAAAGTTACCGAAGATAACAACTTTGTAATTTGGGGAATCGTCACTTTCTCTATTAAAAAACATTAATTCCCAACCATGTTTGCACTTGCTGATGCCAATAATTTTTATGCATCCTGCGAGCGGGTTTTCAATCCGGCATTGCGCAACAGAGCTATTGTGGTTCTGTCTAATAACGATGGATGTGTTATCGCACGAAGCAATGAAGCAAAAGCTTTGGGAATCAAGATGGGAACTCCTGCTTATCAAATAAAAAAACTGATAGAGGATAATTTAGTAACTGTCTTTTCATCTAACTATATTCTTTATGGCGACATGTCCCAAAGAATGATGCAATTACTCGGCAGCTATGTGCCTGATATCAAAATATATTCGATTGATGAAGCTTTCTTAGATTTGCGTTCTTTTGAGAGATTTGATTTGCTTAAATATGGGGAAACTATTGTGCAGACTGTTTTCAAAGGAATTGGGATTCCGCTGAGTATGGGAATTGCTCCAACCAAAACACTTGCAAAAGTAGCTGCCAAATATGCAAAAAAAATGGGGAAACAAGGAGCTGTCAAACTGATTCGAAATAACCACGAAATTGAAGAAGCACTGCGCAATTTTCCTATTGAGGATGTTTGGGGAATTGGTCGCCAGTATTCTAAAGCTCTTCTCTCTGCAAATATTACAACGGCTCTCCAATTTGCACAGTGTGATAAGGATTGGGTTAGAAAGCATTTTTCCGTTGTAGGAGAAAGAACCTGGAGTGAACTTAATGGGATTAGCTGCATTGAATTTGAATATTATCCCCCTGAAAAAAAGCAAATCTGTACATCACGCAGTTTCTCCCCAATGATTGACAATTATGATACTTTGTCGGAAGCTGTTGCCTCTTATGCAGTGAATTGTGCCGCCAAGCTCCGTAAACAAGCAAGCGCTGCCAACACTGTGATGGTTTTTATTGCAACTAACCGCCATCGAAAAGATTTGCCAACCTATTACAATTCCAAAATTGTCAAATTACCGTTAAGTACGGCTGATTCATCCGAAATTGCATCCGCTGCTCTCTCGGGATTAAAAGCTATCTATAAAGATAACTTCTTATATAAACAGGCAGGCGTGATTGTGACTGATATTGTCGAGAATACCTCTACACAGACCAATCTTTTTGTTCCTCTTCCCGGGGAAGAAAAGAAAAAACTTATGGAAACGATGGACCGCCTCAATTTGCAATACGGAAGAGAAACTGTTAAAATCGGAGCGGAAGGTTTTAGGACTAAATCGCTCTATAACAGAACAAAAGTATCTCCTTGTTTTTCAACAAAATTAAAAGATTGTATTATTGTTAAAGCACAATAATTTGATCGAATATATCACTATTGGGTTTGCAAAATAATAAAGAGAATTATTTGACCATTAATTTAAGCTGTATCTGATTATTCTCAATATCATTCTTTGTCTTATTAATTAAAGCCTCATTATCTGCAATTTTTTTATTCAAATCCTCCAGCTTATTTTGAAGTTTCTTTTGTTCTGAAAGGAGAGATTTATTCTCTTTTTCCATTTTATTAAGCTGATTATTTAAAATAATATCAAGATTCTGTGCATCATTTATCTTTGCATAAGGAACAAAGTTATCAAGAAATTTTATAATATTATTATATACTTCCGGTTCCGAAGCTGAAGTAACCGGGTTCAGATTGCCTTTGGAAACAAAAAAATATAAAACAGTAGCTTGATTATCTTTTTTTCCAACAGAAGCAACTTTTGCATAAATATCATAGTATAAAGGACCTAAATCAGGAACAGACTGATTCAAATAGGCAATATAACCGCTGAATTTGGATGCTTTCAATCCCACCTGCTTTTCCATTTTTTTTATTAATGCTGCTTCAACAGCATCAACAGTCATGTCCGGAAAAGTGACAGAGAAACCCGGTACACTCTTCTTATCAATAGAAATCATCTCTTCATGAGCATTTTGTGCAGTTAATGAAACTGAATAACAAAATGCAATTACAATTAATAAAGCAAATTTTTTCATTGTTTATAATTTTAAATATTAGTGTTTAAATAACATTTTAATAATCTATTAGTTCGAAAATCCATAAATTATATGATTATTTTTTATACAGCAAATATAATTATTTTTTTTATTACATTTTTTTTATTTTTGCATTTTAGTAGTATTTCAGAAAAGAAACATTTTTAAATCATTAAATACATTCAATTATGAAAAAAAATCTTATGTTATTGGCTTTATTAATTGCTTTTGTTGGCATTAAAGCCCAAACCAGCGTTCAAATTAAACATTTATCAACCGCTGACATGGAATTCATGGGGCATCCCAGTGAATATTATTTAAATTCCTGTGAAGGCGATGACGGTTATTTTTTCGTTTACTCTGCCGAAAAGGAATCGAAGAAAGTGACAAAAGCAATCATTTATAAAGTTGATAACGACCTTCAATCAGCTAAAAGCTCCATTATAAGTTTTCCATCTGATGATTATCAATTTATAGGTTGTACAGACAACAATGAATCAATCATTGCTTTTTATTCGGTACAAGATAAGAAAAATGATATTTTAAGCATTAAGAAAGTGGTTTTTGACAAGAACAACCTTGGAGCAGAAGCTAATATTGAGGAAATCACCAACATGCCTTTTGACAATAGAGATATGTGTGTAACTCTGACTGCAAAATCTTCCGATAAAAGCAAATTTGCCATTAACATTTTGCATACGACAGCTAAGGGTGATTTCACAGGAATTTATACAGCTGTCTTTAATGGAAACGAATTAATTTGGTCAAATAAAGAAATTCCTTCTTTAGGAAACGAAAATTTCGAAATTGAAGATATGCAGGTTTCAAATGAAGGAGTTGCCTATATCGGAATTTCGTCTTTCTCTAATAAAGGTCCTAAATCAGAAAACGAAAAAATTCATCTCTATGTGATTAACGAAAATGAAGGGCAGCTCTTTACTGAAACTATTTCTTTCGGTTTAATAAGAGACATGAAACTTAAATTGTTAAAGAATGGCTCGCTTTTTATGGGAGGTTACTATAGTGCGAATCTGATGAGCAATGCTACAGGCAGTTTCTCTTATGTTTTTAATCCAGCTAATGAAGAGTTTACAAGTAGGACTAACCAACAATTCAGTGAAGACTATATCAGTGCTCCCCGGCCGGATGTTTTTCTTACTACCAAATATGCAAATCAACAATATACAGCAGTTTGTCAATATATTTTTGAACTTGAAAGCGGAAATATTGTAATGCTCGGAGAACAGAAATATATTAAGACAATTATTACTCAAAACGGCAATACAGTAGAGAGATCTTATGTTATTTTCGCAAAAAATATTTTATGCAATTCCTTTACTTCAGCCGGAGAATATGAAGGTTTCACCATGCTTAAAAAACATCAGGGAATCGCTATCCAAAAATTATTCACTTACGATCCGAGAGAAGTTCTGCTTTCATATTATGCAACTCAAAAGGGAAATAACATCTATCTGCTATATAATGACAACGCTGACAATGTCCTCAAGGGATCTACAAAAGATGAAATTTTTGAATTAAATGTAGCATTCTCTTTTATTAAGAAAAATTCCTGCCTGACGTTAGCTACACTTGATGAAAATGGTGGTTTAAATAAAGTAAAAGCAATGGATTGCTCAGCCATCGGGAGAGTACTTCATAAGATTCTTTTCTGTAGTGACAATGACCTCTATTTTGCTACTTACGGTAAAAAAGCCAACTCAATTTCTAAAATAACAATTGAGGACTAATTGTTTCCTATGAAAAAATTTCTGCTCTTAGTTTTATGCTTCTGCGTAGCAAATACATTTTCTCAGGGAATTGTCAATCTCACTCAATTGGAAATTCCCGAACTTGTTGCTTCCACCAATCCGCTCTTCTATACTTTCCATACTTTTGATGCAGATGCGGAAGATGACTCTTTTTATATTTATTTTAATAAACAAAGTAAAAATAATTATACCGGAGTATTATTTTTTGATTTTAAAAAAGCACCCTATCAAGGAGTTCTATACAAAGTAAGTAAAAATCTGAATTCATATAGCCTTGCTAATATCAATATTCCTGATTATAATTCATTTATTTACTGTACTGACAATATAAAATCCATTATAGTTTTCTATCAAAATTATGATAAAGAAGCTGACATTTTGACTATTAAGAAAGTAACTCTTGACAAAAAAAATATTAATGCTGAACCTTTGATTGAAGATGTAATGGATTTTCATCTTGAGAATAAGGATTATACTTCTTTCATCTGTGCCGGATCTGCAGATAAACAATTGTTTGCTATTTCCATGTTGCTAACCGACAAAAAAAGTCAGCTTAAAGATTTATTTACGGCAACTTTTGACAATGAAGGGGAGGTAATATGGCAAACCACCTCTACTCCACATTTAGAAAATGAGTTTTTTAATATTGCCGATATGCAGGTTTCAAATGATGGAGTTGTCTATTATTGTATTTCTTCTTACTCAAAAGAGGGGCCTAAATTATTCAACTATAAGTTTCATTTATACACTGTTGAAGAGAACTCAACTGATATTCAATACGAAGATATTGATTTTGGGGCCATTAAAGACATGAAAATGAAAATTTTAAAAAATGGAAAATTATTCATTGGCGGCTATTATAGTGAAAAACCTGATGATAATGCCGGTGGCAGTTTTTCTTTTACTCTTAAC
>JAEWNB010000179.1 GCA_023392945.1 Bacteroidota bacterium | reverse complement strand
GCATATGGTAGTGGTTATGATATGGATATGGCAAAGAAAATGGGGAGTACGTGTCGGGGGTATCCACAATTATACCTTATCGATATGAAAACGAAGCAGGTTATTTGGGATTCATGTGGTTGGTATGAAGGATTTACAAAAGATGTAGAAAAAATTATTAAGGCTAAAATTGCTAATTGAGGGTTTGATATTACCCGAGCAAGTGAGTTCCGCGATAGCTTCGTTGGTAAGCGGGAAGGAGTAATTCCACAAATCCCCAAAGGCATATAGTTCCGGAAGTTGTACAATTGAAATAAATAATTATGGAAAATTCAATAAATATTGCTAAGTTCCTTCAAAAATTATTTTGGGGATTTCTGTTTTCTGTATTGTCAATTCTGATAATACTTTATATTAAAGAAATTGAGATTGGCAAGTTGTTTACTTTAATAAAATCTTTTTCGGGTTTTGTTCAAGGGCTTTCTCTTGTTATTGTAATAGGATTAGTAGCAATAATCGGTATAAAAATTCAAGATTTACTTATTCTGTTAATTCAAAATGTGTTATCCTTTATTTATAGAATTAATTTGATAAAAACCATTATTAATAAATTCAAATTGGATAATATTTTTAAATCCGAAGCACAGATAGCAAAAGAGCTTTTTATTGATTTTTCAGATGATATTTTAAAATGGCTTTATCTGAAAAGTTGGGCACAGCCAGAAGTGTTAGGTTCTGTAACAGGGATAGACATACATTGTAATAATGTTAAAGAACATATTCTAAATTTGAAAAACAATGAATTGATTGTTCAATTTGATTATTATAGTTCAATTACTCAAGAAAAAGCTGTAAAAGATCAATTAAGAAATAGCATTAAGGATCAATATTATATTTTAATAAATTCATTTTTAACAATAATATTCCTGCTTACTGTTTTTCACACTGTTATTTCAATTATTGCTTTTATTTTTATTTACCTCTTATTATTAGTTTTTATATTAAGAGAAGTATCGAAAATTAAATTACAGTTGGCCTTTTATATTATAAATGGATATGTTGATTGTTTTTCATTGGGTCAAGGAGCAACAATCGCTGACAGGGAAACCAATATTTTATAAGAAAAACAAAAGCACAAAATAGTAAGCTGACAGTTACAAAATTGATTTTAATTGTGCGTTTTTATGGGCTATTTTAATCATGTATAATAAAATCAATTAGTTACATGAATATTTGTACTGAATAGGGGAATCGAACCCCTATCGACAGACTGAGAATCTGCTGTCCTACCTTTAGACGAATCCAGCGGTTGTTCAATTTTAACGCTGCAAAATTAACAAAAATAATAATTCAAGAATAAAAAAAATGAACAGTTAATAAAAGCAATAAATACTCCATTTTCATCGTTTACGAAAATAATTAAATCATAATAGTATGGCATTTAAAAGTAATCTTTCTTTCCGTTTGGTAAAAAGTGAGGATTTGAATCATCACGGAACTCTTTTTGCCGGACGCTGTGCCGAATGGTTCGTTGAATCGGGTTTTGTTGCAGTAGCAGCCTTTCTAAGCACCAAACATATTGTCTGTCTAAAAATTCATGGAATGGAATTTCTGTATCCCATTCATGCGGGAGATGTCCTTGCTTTTGACAGCCGTGTGGTGAGAGCGGGCAGAACCAGTCTTAGTGTTTATATAAAAGTTTATGAACAAAAGAAAGCCGCCGATATTTTTTCGGAAGGTTTCATCACCTTTTGTCATGTAGATGATGAGACACGACCAACTCCACACAATATCAGTTTGACGGCGGAAACTCCGGAGGAAATAAACTTGCAGCAGGAAGCTAAAAACCTGCTGGCATACATAAGCAAACCCAAGTGAAACTGATTCCTTTTACCCCTTTGGATTTTCTATTGAAAAACAATTTGTTTTTTACTTTTTATTTCCTTAAAAATATTATTTTTGCACCTTTTGAAATTGTAAACGAACTCTGGTTTCAAATGAGATATGTGTAAAAAAACGTCACTTAAATTAGATTCGTAAAATATTAATTCATATTATTTTATTATATGTATAATCAATTATTAAGTAAAGAAAAGAAACTGGCACTTGTAGGATTGGGCTATGTGGGACTCCCTATTGCGCTGGAATTTGGCAAAACAGTTAAAGTCATCGGTTTCGACATTTCCGAAGAGAGGATTGATCTGATGCGTCGTGGAATTGACCCCAGTAAGGAAAAAGAACCGACTGATTTTCTGAATACCGACATTGAATACACTTCTTCGTTAGATAAGCTGCAGGAGGCCTCTTTCTACATTGTTGCGGTTCCAACTCCTATTGACAATGCCAGAAAACCTGATTTAAAACCCCTTCTGAGTGCTACTTCTACTGTTGGGAAAGTTCTTAAAAAAGGAGATTATGTGGTTTATGAATCTACCGTTTACCCCGGGTGTACCGAAGAAGACTGCATTCCGATTTTGGAAAAGTTTTCGGGTTTGAAAGCGGGACTTGACTTTAAAGTCGGCTATTCTCCGGAGCGTATTAATCCGGGAGATAAAATACATACCCTAACCAATACCGTAAAAATAGTCTCCGGATGTGACGACGAAGCACTTGACACCATTGCAAAAGTGTATGAGATTGTTATCAAGGCCGGAGTTCATCGTGCCGAATCCATCAAAGTGGCCGAAGCTGCCAAAATTATAGAAAATACTCAACGAGATGTCAACATAGCTCTAATGAATGAGTTGGATATACTCTTCCATAGAATGGATATCAATGTTTTTGAAGTTTTGGAAGCTGCCTCTACAAAATGGAACTTCCTTAATTTTTCTCCCGGATTGGTCGGAGGGCATTGTATCGGGGTAGATCCCTATTATCTTGTTCACAAAGCAGCTCAACTCAACTACCATACCAAGATGATCACATCCGGTCGTTTTGTCAACGACTCTATGGGAGGTTATCTTGCCAAAAGATTGGTCAAGATGATGATAAATCTCGGTTCATTTGTAAAAGATACAAAAGTACTGATTATGGGATTTACTTTTAAGGAAGATGTTTCTGATGTCCGAAACACCAAAGTTATTGACATCATTAATGAATTGCTGGAATATGGTGTTAAAATTGAAGTGGTTGACCCCTATGCCGATTCCAAAGAGGTTGAACATGAATATGGAATAAAGATTTCAGAAAAAGCCGGCAGTAATTATGATGGAGTAGTTGTTGCCGTGGCTCATCAAAATTACCTTCATCTTGATGCTGATTATTTCTCATCACTGCTCAAACCGGGAGCCGTTTTATTTGATATTAAAGGTCTTTACCGTAAGAAATTTAAAGATGTAGCGTCATTTACTTATAAATGTTTATAATATCATGTTACTTATTCATAAACTTTAAAAGAATACTATATGAAGAAAATATGTGTTATCGGGGGTGGTCGCTGGGGCCAGAATCATATCAAAACTCTGTCACAGTTAGGTCATCTTGCCGCAATTGCCGAAACAAATCCTGCAAGATTAAAAGAACTCATGGAACTCTACCCCGGAATTCAGGGATTTTGTGATGTTGGAAAAGCTATTGAATCTAACTTTGACGGCTATATTGTGGCTACACCTGCTGAAACACATTATGAAATAGGAAAGAAAATTCTTGAAAAAGGGCTGCATGTACTGATTGAAAAGCCAATGACACTTCATTCTGAACAGTCGAAAGAGCTGATAGAGATTGCCGCCAGAACCGGTGCACACTTGATGGTAGGGCATATTTTGCTTTTCCATCCTGCCATTCGAAAAATCAAAGAAGTACTCAAGAGCGGAAAAATCGGTGATTTGCATTATGTCTATTCGACAAGATTAAATCTGGGAACAGTCCGTACCGAAGAGAATGTCTTCTGGTCATTTGCACCGCACGATATTTCCGTACTTGACTTTTTAATTGAAAAGCCAGCTATTAGCATTGAGGCCAAAGGAGCAAAATTCCTTCAGGATAAAATTTTTGACGTGACCATGACTCAATTTGAATATCCCGGTAATATCCATGCTCATATTTTTGTCTCATGGTTGCATCCTTTTAAAGAACAACGGCTGGTGCTTGTTGGCAGTAAGGGGATGCTCTCATTTGACGATTCAAGCAAAGAAAAAGAGATCCTTTTCTATAACAAGCGGATTGACATTGTAAACGGAATTCCTGTCAAAGTGGAAGAACCTGATGAAGTGATCCCTTATGAAAAAAAGGCCCCTTTGGCTGAAGAATTAACTTACTTTGTGGAACATTTCGACCAACCGATCGAAATTGCGGGAGGTGAATCGGGCTACGAAGTGGTTAAAGTATTGGAGAATGTCCAGAATATTATAAGTAAATAAGATTTTTAAATAATAAAAAATAAACAAATAAATGGAATCAAATAAAGATTTTTTTGTTCATGAATCAAGTTATGTTGATGAACATGTAACTATTGGCAAAGGGACTAAAATATGGCATTTTTGCCATATTCAGAAAGGCTCCACTTTGGGAGAAAACTGCTCACTTGGTCAAAATGTCAACGTAGCCAATAACGTAAAAATTGGCAATGGGGTTAGACTTCAGAATAATGTATCTGTATATGAAGGTGTTGAACTTGAAGACAATGTCTTCTGTGGACCTTCCTGCGTATTTACTAATGTTCTCACACCGAGAGCTCATTTTCCTGTTCACGGAATTTACGACAAGACTCTTATCAAAGAAGGGGCTTCTCTTGGTGCAAATTCAACTGTTGTTTGCGGACATACCGTGGGTAAAAGTGCCATGATTGCCGCAGGTGCAGTGGTAACCAAAAATGTAAAAGACTATGCGCTTATGGCCGGTGTTCCTGCTAAGCAAATCGGATGGGTATGCGAATGTGGAGCACGACTGAAAGATGGCTATACTTGCAAAAGTTGCGGAAGAGAATATAAAGAAAGTGATGGAATATTGACTAAAATTAAATAAGGAGACATTATATGCAATTCAGAGATTTAAAAACACAATATGAAGTATTGAAAAAAGAGATGGATGCTGCTATGATTGAAGTGGCTGCATCATCTGCCTTTATTATGGGGAAACACGTCAAGGAACTGGAGAATCAGTTGGCAGAGTATGTCGGCGTAAAACACTGTCTTTCCTGCGGCAACGGTACTGATGCCCTGACTCTCGCCTTAAAAGTATGGGGAATCCGGTCCGGGGATGCTGTTTTTGTTCCCGATTTCACCTTCTTTGCCTCTGCTGAAGTTATTTCCTTTGAAGGAGCTACACCGGTATTTGTTGATGTGGAAAAGGACACTTTCAATATTGATCCTAGCCACCTCGAAATGATGATTCAAAAAACTATTAAAGAAGGGAAGCTTACTCCTAAAGTGATTATTACTGTTGATCTTTTCGGATTACCGGCAAATTATACTGCAGTGAGAACTATCGCTGATAAATACAATTTGCTCATTTTGGAAGATTCTGCTCAGGGCTTCGGAGGCAATATCAACGGCAAGATTGCCTGTAGTTTTGGGGATATATCCACCACATCCTTCTTCCCGGCAAAACCACTAGGATGTTATGGTGATGGGGGAGCTTTGTTTACCAACAATGATGAATGGGCTTTACTGGCAGATTCATACAGAATTCATGGAAAAGGCTCTTTTAAATACGACAACGTCAGAATTGGCATGAACTCAAGATTGGATACTCTTCAGGCTGCTATCCTCTTGGTTAAGTTTAAAGCATTTAAAGAGTATGAATTATCTGATGTTAATAAAGTAGCTCTTAAATATACAGAAAGACTAAGAGATATTGCAAAAACTCCTTTTATTCCTGAAGGATATTACTCAAGTTGGGCACAATATACTTTGATTTTGAAAGACAAGGAACAACGCGACGGGCTACAGGCATTTCTTAAAGAAAAAGAAATTCCCACTATGATTTATTATCCCAAAGCCATGCATGAACAGAGTGCCTTCGACTTTCTGAATTATCCGAAAGGGTCATCCCCTGTTACCGAATATCTCTGTGACCGCGTTCTGTCACTTCCCATGCATCCTTATCTTACAGATAATCTTATTGATCAGATTTGCAATGTTATTAAAGAGTATATTCATTAAAAATCTACTCTTTATTTCAAGGCTTGATTCTTTACCCTTTATCCGGATTTATCAATCCGGATTTTTTATTATTTTTGCACCTTAAATTATGCTTATGAAAAAATCTCTATTCATTATTTTCCTGATTTTTAGCACTATTTTTGTAAGAGCTGATGAGGGAATGTGGCTACCCCTCTTTCTAAAGTACAATGAAGCAGAAATGCAACAGATGGGGTTTAAGTTGACAGCAGAAGATGTATATAGTGTCAATAATCACAGCATGAAAGATGCAATTGTTCTTTTCGGAGGCGGATGTACGGCAGAGCTTATTTCCCCCGAAGGTCTTTTAATTACCAATCATCATTGCGGTTACTCTTTTGTTCAATCTCACAGCACGCTGGAACATAATTACCTCCACAATGGCTTTTGGGCTAAATCCTATGAAAAGGAAATTGCGAATCCGGGACTTACGGTCACTTTTCTGATCAGAATGGAAGAAGTTACCGAGAAGGTTTTTGCAGGAACATCTAACGAGATGTCGGAATCAGAAAGAGAAAATATTATTAAAAAAAATATAGTAAAAATTCAGGACGAAGCTGCCAAGGGAACATCTTATAGTGCAGTGATAAAATCTTTTTTTTACGGGAACCAATATTTTATGTTTGTTAACCAAACATATAAAGATGTTCGTCTTGTGGGTGTTCCCCCTGAAAGTATCGGAAAATTCGGGGGTGATACTGACAATTGGATTTGGCCCCGTCATACGGGAGATTTCTCGCTTTATAGAATTTATACAGATCCCAATGGCAATCCTGCTGAATATTCAAAAGACAATATTCCTCTTAAATCAAAAAAATATTTCAAAATATCCACAGCCGGGGTTCATGAAAATGATTTCACTCTGGTATTCGGATTTCCGGGCTCTACCGAGCAATTTTTAACATCTGATGGGGTAGACTTGGTTGCCAATGTACGCAATCCCATTGCCATTAATCAAAGAGGTGCCAGGTTGGATATTATGAAAAAGAACATGGATCTTTCCACGGAAATCAGACTGATGTATTCAGCAAAAGCTAATTCTATCGCCAACGGCTGGAAAAAATGGATTGGAGAAAATAAGGGAATCGTCGATTGCCATGTTATTGATTTGAAAATTAAGGAAGAAAATGAATTGCTTAGCTGGATAAATGCTGACCCTATCCGTAAGAACAAATATGGAACTATTTTACCCGAAATAAAATCATTCTACAAAACATACACCCCAATTATAAAAAAACAAACCTATTTTTACGAAACATTTCATGCAATCGAATTATTTCGTTTTGCTTATCAGAATTTTATTCCATTAATGAAGTCATGTAAAAGTGATAATTTCTCTGCTAATGATTTTCTTGAAGCAAAATTGAAACTTAAAGAAAAAAGTGCCGGTTTTTATACAAATTATTACAAACCTATTGATAAAGAGATCTTTGTTGAACTTCTCTATTACTATTTTAATACACTTGAGCCGGAATATATCTCTGAGGATCTAAAGCGTTTTATCAATATTCCAAAAGAGAATTTGGCAACGATGGCAGATGAGATTTATGAGAATTCTCCTTTTGCCGATATTGTTTCTCTAAATAAATTCATTAACAAAGCATCAAAAAGCGACTTCCTAAAACTTCAAAAATCACTACTTTTTCAAATGCTGATGCCTGCCTATGATTATTATTACGCTAATTTGAATTTAATGATTTCATCCGAGGATCATTTGGATCTGTTGTATCGAGACTATGTTAAAGTCATTATGGAAAAAGAGAGTGATAAAACATTTTACCCGGATGCAAATTTGACCATGCGAGTTACCTATGGAAAAGTGCAGGGATTTACCCCAAAAGATGCGGTCGAATATGTTTATTATACCACTCTTGAGGGTGTTATTGAGAAAGAAAATCCTGATATTTTTGATTATAGGGTTGAACCTAAATTGAAAACTCTTTTTGAAACGAAAGACTATGGCATTTATGCTAATGAGAAGGGAGAACTTCCGGTAGCCTTTATTGCCAGTAATCATACAACAGGAGGCAATTCCGGCAGTCCTGTTATCAATGCCAATGGAGACCTTATCGGAGTTAATTTTGACCGAGTTTGGGAAGGCACTATGAGTGATATTTATTACGATGTAAACCGCTGCCGAAATATAAGTCTTGATATCAGATACTTTCTCTTTATTGTGGATAAGTTTGCCGATGCCCAAAATATTATCAATGAACTGACGATTGTTAAGTAATTTTAATAACCTCTTTAAGATTATATAAAACTAAATTTTATGATTGACTTTTCAAAAATTGATCGTTTTTCAATCCCTTATGATATTTATAACCGTTACTTGAGGGTTACTCATAACTACATCTATTACAAGAAAGTAACAATTATTGGCAAAGAAAATATTCCACCAAAAGGAGTGCCTGTTTTTGTTATTTCAAATCATCAGAACGGTTTAATGGATGCTTTGGCTATTCTACATTTATTCCCCGACAAAAGACAACCTGTTTTCATCACAAGAGGTGATATTTTTAAGCGTCAATTTATTGCAAGAATTTTTAGATTTTTAAAAATGATCCCTACTTTTAGAAGCCGTGATGGGAATCTGAACGATGTGAGAAGCAATAACCTGACTTTCGATATCGCCGCCAATGTTTTGAAAAGAGGAGGCACAATCGTTATGTTTCCTGAAGCTGGACATCAAAATGGACGTTATTTAGGCACTTTCAAAAAAGGGTTCCCCCGAGTAGCATTGGCAGCCGAAGAATATGCTGATTTTAAACTCGATCTGCAGATTCTGCCCCTTAATATCCACTACTCTGATTATTATAATTTCAGGGGAGAATTGTTGATTACTGTTGGAAAGCCATTTACAATAAATCAGTTTGAAAATTTATATAAAACTGAGCCAAATCAGGCTTATCTGGAAGTGAATAAACTTGCCCGTCAAAAGGTGAAAGAGATGGCTGTGGATGAAGACCCTGATTTTTTTAATCAATATGATTCTCTCAGAAATATGTTGCATAAGTCAAGAGTTTCAGAGAAAGGCAATAATCCAAATGATATTGTTGAACTGAAAAAAGAAGATATGCTGATTGTTGATGGGTTAGATAAAATGAAGAATGAGAATCCCGCACAATTTGACGAATTAATGAAATTGGTTGAAGAGTATGATATTGGTCTTAAAAATCTCAGATTGCGCGATTGGCTAATCAATAAAAATATCACACTCTTGTCGTTACTTCTTAAGTCTGTGGGTTTGCTGTTTATGATCCCATTTTTTCTTTTTGGTCTTATAAATAATTTTATTCCATTTTTCATTCCTGAAATGTTAAAAAAGAAAATGGAAGACAGACAATTACATGCCTCTTTAAACTATCCCCCAAGCGTAATTCTTACTTTCCCTCTCATGTATCTCATTATTTTTATTTTAGCATTTACTATTTCAGATAAATTTTGGTTTGCATTACTCTATCTGATTGCGGCTTTTCTCTCACTTTTTGTTTTTTATGCCTTTAAAAAATGGTTTCTTAAATGGAAAGGTGCATGGCGCTACTACATATTAAGAAGAAAACAAAATCAACTTTTACTTCATCTTATAACTATTAAAAAGAAGATTTTAGAGTTGACAATTTCTATATAATAATTGAATGGACAAGAAGAATTTGGATCTGGAAAATGCAAGTATTGGAAAATTACTTTTCAACTATTCTCTTCCGGCTATTATAGCAACTACAGCAAGCTCTCTTTATAATATTATTGATAGAATTATTATTGGGCAAGGAGTTGGTCCTTTAGCTATATCGGGGCTGGCTCTCACTTTCCCGATAATGAATCTTGCGGTAGCTTTTGGCACCCTTGTTGGAGCAGGTGCTTCGGCGATGGTTTCCATCAGGATGGGGCAAAAAAAACGCACAGAAGCAATCCGCATTCTTGGCAATGCCTTTATGCTCAATATTGCTATCGGTATTATATTTTCGATTTTAACGCTGATTTTTCTTGATCCCATTTTAAATCTTTTTGGAGCCAGTGATGCTACTATACCCTATGCTCGCGATTTTATGAAAATAATCCTGATGGGAAATGTGATCACTCATATTTTCTTTGGATTGAATAATATCATGCGTGCTTCCGGCTATCCCGCCAAGGCAATGGTCTCTATTTTACTGACTGTTGTAATCAATATTATTTTGGCTCCTCTTTTTATTTTTGTCTTCCATTGGGGAATTAAAGGAGCTGCTTTTGCAACTGTTATTTCACAAACAGTAGGCATGACATGGGTCTTAATCCACTTCTTCAGCAGAAAACCATATATCCATTTTTATCGCTCAGGATGCCGAATATCTCTAAGAATTATTCGTGATATCTTTGCTATAGGGCTCTCTCCATTTTTGATTCATACTGTTTCCAGTCTGGTCGCCATTATTATGAACCTGCAATTGAAAGTTTTTGGAGGTGACTTTGCCATAGGGGCCTATGGCATTATCATCAGTATTACTTCATTTATAGTCATGGTAGTCTTTGGATTAACACAAGGCATGCAGCCTATTGTAGGGTATAACTATGGAGCACAAAATATTGATCGTGTGGTTGCAACATTGAAAATAACCATTATTTGGGCAACTGCAATAAGTGCTTTTGGTTTTCTTGCCGCTATGATTTTTCCGGTTCAAATTACTCATGCTTTTACTACTGATGCGGTTCTGGAAGCTTTTACTGTCAGGGGAATAAGATTTACCATGGTTGCTTTTATCTTTGTTGGGGTGCAGGTAGTGGTATCTAATTTTTTCCAATCAATCGGGAAAGCTAAAATTGCTATTTTTCTCTCCATGTCCCGTCAGGTCATTTTCCTTATTCCTTTCCTACTTATTTTGCCACATTTTTATAAACTTGACGGCGTATGGGCTGCCTCTCCTGCTGCCGATTTTCTTGCTTTTCTAGCTACAGTCGGAATTTTATTATTTAATTATAATAAATTGAAGAAAAATAAACTCAAAAGTGATATTTTAAATTATTGATATTTAAGCTTTCTCCTATGAAAAAATTGAAAATTCCTCATACTTTTACGATAGTTTTTTCCATTATCATTGTTTGTGCCGTTATGACCTGGATTATTCCGGGAGGAGAATTTGCCCGCCAAACGGTCACTGTTGACGGCACAGAACGAAGTGTAGTAATTCCTGACTCTTATCAGCAAGTAGATAATGTCCCGCAGACTTGGCAAATTTTCACCTCCTTTTTCAAAGGCTTTGAAAGGACTTCTTCCATTATTGTCTTCATTCTGATGATTGGCGGAGCTTTCTGGATTTTGAATTATACTAAGGCTATTGATATTGGCATTTTCTCTTTTCTCAAAGCAACTCAAAAAATCGGCCATAATAAGTTATTGAAATTTTTAGGGGTAAACAATATAATCATCGTTTTGATAATGATTATGTTTAGTCTTTTCGGCTCCATTTTTGGCATGAGCGAAGAGACAATAGCTTTTATTATCATTTTTGTGCCCCTCTCTATTTCAATGGGTTATGACTCTATTGTTGGGGTATTAATGTGCTACGTAGCAGCACATGTTGGTTTTGCCGGAGCAATGCTCAATCCATTCACCATTGGTATTGCTCAGGGATTGTCAGGTCTACCAACTTTCTCGGGTATCGAATACCGTTTTATCTGCTGGCTGTTTCTAACTGTCCTAGCAATAGTTTTTACCTTATGGTATGCCGCAAGAGTCAAAAAGAAACCGCAACGATCTATAATGTTTGAAATTGACAGCTACTGGAGAGATAAAGCACTTGATATCAATTCGGAAGTTGAAATGCAAAAGTCATCACTATCAACTTGGATAGTTTACGGTGTTATCTCTGTGGTGCTGCTCTTTTGCGCTCTCAAAATGCCTTTAACTAATATTTCTATCGGCGGAAACGAATATAGTACAATGCTTTTCCCCATTATTGCCGGAGGCTTTATAATTTTGGGATTCTTTAGTGCGCGGAAATCTGTGCATAATTTCATTTTGACCATTTTGCTTCTAACCATTATAGTTTTAGTAGTAGGAGTGTTGGGCTATCATTGGTATGTCATGGAAATCGCAGCACTCTTCTTTGCAATGGGTTTTGCATCAGGATTTGCTTATAAACTAAAATTCGACCATTCAATAAGGCTATTTCTAGACGGTTGCAGAGATATTATGGTAGCAGCTTTGGTTGTAGGAATGGCCGGTGGTATTATTATTATTCTGGAAGACGGAAAAGTAATTGATTCTATTTTGTATGCTATTTCGCAGGCTATGACCGGTTCTGATGAGAAAGGGGCTGTTTGGGCAATGTATGTTATACAAAATGGAATTAATATTTTGATTCCCTCAGGCTCAGCAAAAGCAGCTCTCACAATTCCAATGATGGCCGAATTTTCAGATATTGTCGGAGTTTCCCGACAGCTGACAGTCCTTGCTTTCCAATTTGGCGATGGCTTTACCAATATGATAACTCCAACTTCCGGGGTGCTTATCGGGGTTTTAGGTGTAGCTCGGATTCCTTATGCCAGATGGTTTAAGTTCATTTGGCCTATTATTCTGTTGTTGATTTTCTTAGGATTCTTTTTACTCCTTCCACCCATTTATTTGAACTTTAACGGGTTCTAAGAAAAATAGTTGTAAAAATTCTAATTACATAACATAAGAAAAGGGCTACTCAAGAATTTTGAATAGCCCTATTTCTATTTAATGGAGCGGAAAACGAGACTCGAACTCGCGACCCCGACCTTGGCAAGGTCGTGCTCTACCAACTGAGCTACTTCCGCATTATTTTCTGTACCTCGGGCGGGACTTGAACCCGCACGAACGCAATGTTCACGGGATTTTAAGTCCCGCGTGTCTACCAATTCCACCACCAAGGCATCTTCAAAGAACGCAACTTTGAGGCCGCAAAAATACATTTTTTTTCAATATCTGCAAACTATTGTTGAATTTTTTTCTATTTCATTTTTAATATCAACTGTTTTTATTATTTTTGCCATCAATAAGAAGAATCAATTAAAAGAATCTCCCAATATGAAACTATTACTAATCAGTAATTCCACCAATTACAAAGAACCTTATCTTGGTTGGTGTTTGCCTCTAATCAACGATTTTTTAAAAAACGAAAAGAAGAATATCCTCTTTTTTCCTTTTGCAGGGGTTAAAATCAACGGTAAAAATTTTCCGGCAAGTTACGATGCTTATACAGAGCGGGTGAGTTCTATTTTTTCGAAGCATGGCTTAAATGTAAAGTCGGTTCATGCAGCGAATAATCCAATAGAAGCAGTTAATAATGCAGAAATTATCATGGTTGGCGGTGGCAATACTTTTAATTTGGTTGCAGAAATTCACCGTTACGGACTTATTGAGCCTGTTCGCCGCAAAGTGATGGAAGGAACTCCTTTCTTTGGATGGAGCGCCGGTGCAAATGTTGCCTGCCCTACCCTACGCACTACTAACGACATGCCCATTGTGATGCCCAAAAGTTTTGACTGTTTCGATTTTGTCCCTTTCCAGATTAATCCGCACTACATTGACCCCTATCCGGAAGATGTTAGTGATGCCATTCGCCACGGCGGAGAATCACGCCAAGACCGCATCAATGAATTTCTTGCGGTAAATCCACAAATAACGGTTGTGGGTCTGCGGGAAGCTACTGCTCTCTGGATTGAAAATGAACGGATTACACTTAAAGGAATTCGCCCAATGCGGGTAATGAAACATGAACAGGAAGCTATTGAGATTGAACCAGAAAGCAGTTTTGATTTTGCCTTAAGAAAAATATAAACTTTAAATACAAATAAACATGGCTAATCTTTCAGTAAAATATATGGGGTTTGAGATGCCAAGCCCTTTAATTTTGGGTAGTTGCGGTTTAACCAACTCTATTGATAATTTGCAGAAAGCTGAAAAAGCCGGCTTCGGTGGTATTGTCCTCAAGTCGATTTTCGAAGAACAGATTCTGAATGAAATTTCTCTGACTTATAATAAATTTGAAGACTTTTCACATACTCACGCCTATGACTATATCGCTCAATATCATGAAATGGCTTCTTTTGAGAAGTATCTCAACTTTATTCGCCAGGCTACTTCGTCAGTTTCTATTCCGGTGATTGCAAGTGTTAACTGTTTTTCATCCAACATCTGGATAAAATATGCCAAAGCCATTCAGGATGCCGGAGCAAAAGCACTGGAAGTAAACTATTTTATTCTACCTTTCGACTTTAATAAAAAAGCTGAAGACTACTACAAATCCTATTTTACGCTGATTGAAGAGCTTAAAAAGCATCTTTCCATTCCTATTGCCATCAAAACATCAAGTTATTTCACAGACTTGAGTTATTTCATTAAACAGCTTTCTTACACAGGAATTGATGCCTTGGTTCTTTTCAATCGTTTCCATTCTCCGGACATCAATCTTGACAAAATGGAATTTACTTCTACCAATAATTTAAGTCGTCCTGAAGAGCTGCCGAACACTCTTCGCTGGGTGGGAATTTTGAGTGATCAACTTCGTTGCGATCTTTCTGCCACTACCGGCTGCCATGATTCCAAAGGGCTGATTAAGCTTATTTTGGCAGGCGCTAACACAGTTCAGGCTGCATCTGTCTTTTACAAAAAAGGTATTGAATACGGAGCTGTCATGCTGAATGAACTCAATGGTTGGATGGAGCAGAAAGGCTTTAATAATATTGCTGACTTTAAATCCAAAATGACTTATTCAAAACTTCAAGACCCTGGTGTATATGCCAGAATTCAGTTTATGAAATATATGTCCGGAATTGAATAAATTTTCTTTTTTTACTTTAAAAACACATTTAAGCTATGGGAAAAACATTTGTTGAAAAAATTTTACTGGCTGACTGCGGAAGTATTGTATTTGCCAGACCTCATATTGTCCTTACTCATGATAACAGTGCCAGTATTGCTGCAACATTTGCCAAGATGAACGGTGAAAAGGTAGCAGACCCAAATCAACTTTTGATTGTTTTGGATCATAATGCACCTCCAACTTCATCCACATTGGCTGATGACTATCAGAAGATCCGTGAATTTGTCAAAAAACAAGGCATTACCAAATTCCATGATGTAGGTAAGGGTATTTGCCACCAGATAATGGCTGAATATGCAAAACCCGGAATGATTATTGTGGGAAGTGACAGTCACACTTGCACAGCAGGTGCTTTTAACGCATTTGCTGCCGGAATTGACCGTACTGAATCTGCAGGTCTATGGAAGCAAGGGGAAACCTGGTTCAGAGTTCCTGAATCTGTAAAAATCACTTTGAAGGGAGAGCTTCAAGAAGGTGTTTATGCCAAAGATTTGGCATTATGGATTATCGGCATGATAGGATCTGACGGAGCAGATTATATGTCTATCGAATATCATGGAGAAGGGGTTAAGACTCTTTCTATTTCTGACCGAATGACGCTGGCAAATCTGGCCTCTGAAATGGGTGCTAAAAACGCTGTTTTCCCGGCAGACGAAGTATTAGAAAAATTTATGGGACAGAAAGTTGTCGGAATTTGGGCTGACAGAGATGCCAAATATCTTAAAGAATTCACCATTGATTTAAGCACTATCTTCCCGGTTGTGGCAGCTCCGCATCATGTAGATAATGTCAAATCTGTTTCAGAAGTACAAGGAACAAAGTTACATCAGGCAGTAATAGGTACCTGCACCAATGGCAGGATAGAAGACATGAGAATTGCCGCCACTGTTTTAAAAGGGAAAAAAATCCCCGAGGGCTTCCAGTTATTGATAATACCTGCCTCTCAAAATATCTATTTGCAAGCTATGGACGAAGGTCTTATCAGAATATTCATGGAAGCCGGAGCAAGTGTTCTGGCTCCTTCCTGCGGTCCCTGTTTGGGCACCGGTCAAGGCATTCCTGCAAGTAATATAAATATTATTTCAACCGCAAATCGTAATTTCAAGGGACGTATGGGCAACAAGGAAAGCTTTATCTACCTTGCTTCTCCTGCTACAGTTGCACATTCTGCCTTAAAAGGTGAAATTATTGATCCAAGAGGTGGCAAAACTCAAGACAAATTCCCTTATCCTAAAAAACAGGTCAGCACTATTGATATTGCAAAAGGAGATAACCGCCTTGAAAACAAAGTTTGGAACTATTCCGATATTCACAATATGAATACTGATGTAATGTTTGCAGGTAACCTTACATACAATGTCAAAAGTTCAGAGCCGGAAAAGATAATGCCCCATCTATTTGCAGGAGTTGACGAGTCATTTGCATCAAAAGTAAGCTCCGGAGATATTATCATTGCCGGTCTTAATTTTGGGTGTGGCAGCTCGCGCGAACATCCGGCAGTAGGTCTCTCATTTGCCGGGGTTGAAGCAGTCATTTGCAAATCGGTTAACCGTATTTTTTACCGTTCATCAGTTAATCAAGGGTTGCCAATTTTAGTTGTACCGGAGGCAGTAGATGCTTTCAAACAAGGAGATAAGGTTTCTGTTGATTTTCTAAAAGGAATTATTCGAATTGGAGGAAATGAGTTCACCTTTGCCCCGCTTCCTGATAAATTGTTAGGCATCTTTAAAGCTAAGGGATTGGCTAATTACCTCAAAAATACTTTATAATAGCAAAACGAATTTTACTCTTTCATTATCAAATATCGTTGCACTATTTGTGTGATTATCTGATTGATAATCACACAAATAGATTATAGTGCTCAATATTAAAGTTCGATATTAGCTAATAAAAAACAAAATAGTATTTCAAAAAATAGAGGTGCAAAGTATAATCAGAAAATTTATAAAAGATTTTAATTAAGCTTCAATTTCTTTTTTGGGGATGGTTATTCTAAAAATCAAAAGGGAGATAAAAAGAGCCATAAAATCGCACCCTGCTTGTCTTTCGAGCATAGATTCCACCAACATATTCAGAGCTATTATGATAATAAAAAGGAATAATAAAATATCCCGTTTTTTTATCGCAAATAAAAAAGGAATCACAATAAAAGAAATTAGAATCAACAATCCTGCTATACCCAATGCCAGAAAAGTCTGAAGATATTGATTGTGGGCATTAAACTGTTTTTCGAGGATATGGGTCAGTTTTTTATTTTTATATTGATTTATAAGTACATCTTTCGCATCACCGGTTCCCACTCCGAAAGGAAGATTATCAATTGCCAGATCCCAGGTCACTTTCCAAACGACAATACGCTGCATTGTACTCTCTTCGGGATTTTTAACACTTTGAATATTCTCCAAATCATGAACTGCTGTCCCTAATCTATTGACAGGGATCGTAATCAGTTTCATAAGAACAATGGGAATTGAAAGAAACAAGAAGATAAATAAAACTGTTAATAAGAATCTTCTTTTTTTAAAATTAATCAAATATAAACCCAAAATAAAGAAAATAACAGCAAAGACCAGGAGTCCTGCTTTTGACTGAAGAAGGAAAATATAAACAATTAATATGGGGATGGAAATCCAAAGTAAAATTTTCAGATTTCTTTTAAGTTTTACAGGGTTTATAAATAAAAAATAGAGCGAAAAAACCACAGAGAGGTTCATAAACATGGAGCTATAAGAAGGATGCATAAAACGAGACAATTCCACATAAAAGAAATTTCGAACTTTGCCATCATTTGCATAATCAAATGAAGCCATCACGATATTAGTGATGGCAAGCAAAGTACAGGAAAATAAAAATACAAGAAAAATCGTATTAATTCTTTTGGATGTAAGAACCTCAGGATGAGCAGTAAAAATAAGCAATGGCGCTGCTAAAAGCAAGCTTTTACTTTCAAGAATACTAAAAGCATTAGGAAAATTATCGGTATATATCAGTCCGATAATATAGATTAAATACAAAGAAATAAAAAGAATAAAAAAATATTTTCCCGGATTTTGTTTGAGGCAGCAAATTTTCTCTTTCCAATTCCACTCCGCAAACCAATTAATCATCATCAGCAATGCAATTGGAAGTATCAGATAAATTGTAAAAGGCAATGTTCCCACAGCAAGAAGTAGAAGCAAGTAAAAAAGTTGAGAATGAAAATAAGATTTACGGAGAGGCATAGTAAAAAATTTATTCGGTTTTCTGCTTCAATAGAAGCATTTTTTCTAATAATATCAAATCTTCTTTGTGAGTCAGTTTAAAATTTTCATAATTCCCATCGACAATAAATATTGGTTCTTCAGGCAGATAGTGGAAAACTACGCTGCAGTCATCAGTATGAGAGAAATTATTATCAGCAAGAGCCAAATGGTATGCTTTTTTAAGTATATTGAATTTAAAAGCCTGTGGAGTTTGGGCATTTCGCAACCATTGACGGTCAGGGACCATAGCAATCTTATTATCGGAGGAAGCTTTAATGATCGTATCTACAGCAGGAACTGCAACCATGACAGCATTATATTGATTCAATGCTTTCAGAACATTATCAATAACAGAATGCTTAACCAAAGGGCGGACAGCATCGTGAAGGAGAATATTGAAATCTTCACCATTCTCATAAGCTTTTATTGCTGCCAAAGTTGATTGATAGCGCTCCTGACCTCCGATTACTATTTTCTTAACTTTAGTGAATTTATTTTCCATCACCGACATAGATATCAAGGCAACATATTGCTGAGGAATTACAACAGCTATTTCATCAATCGAAGGGTGAGAATTAAAGACACTAATGGTTTGTTCAATAACCATTTTTCCGGCTACTTTCAAAAACTGTTTTGGAGTTTCTGTTCCGCATCTCAGGCCGGAACCTCCGGCTAAAATCACTGCAACATTCTTCATAGATTACAATTTAAGAAATAGCATTAGATAATTCTCTATAGACTTTTTCACCGGCATCTCCATTTCCATAAAGTCTATTTGCAAAATTCCCGTTCATATTTTCAGACAGATAATTAAAGCTATAAAGTATTCTTCCACGGTCACTTCCCGAAAGTATATTAAAGTTATTATCGACCAATTCCACCCATTCGGTTTCATCGCGTAAAGTAATGCAATATTTCTCAAAGAAATAGGCTTCCTTTTGCAATCCCCCGCTATCAGTCATCACCAGTGAGCAATTTTTAAGTAGCCATACCATTTCAAGATAGCCAACCGGCTCAATGAAACGGATGCCACTATTTAGAAAATCAAAATTTATATCTGCAAGTTTAGCTCTCGTTCTGGGATGTAGAGGCAATACAACAGTACACTTCCGGGAAATATCTTCAAGAGAAGAAACTATTTCCAGCAGCCGTTCTTTATCATCAGTATTCTCGGCACGGTGAAGCGTACAAATTACGAAGCTATCAGGCAGGTCAAAATTTGGTTTTTTTGCTTTTGCACTGTAAAAAATAGCGGCATCCTGCATTACATCCCCATTTTTTATAATCTGTGCCGGGAAATTATCAAATCCTTCCCTTTTAAGATTTTCGATAGCCAAATCTGTTGGGCAAAAGAGCATGTCGCTTATTCTGTCTGTCAGAATTCGGTTTATTTCCTCCGGCATCTTCATATTGAAAGAGCGCAATCCGGCTTCCACATGGGCCACTCTAATATGCAATTTCTTGGCTGCCAAAGCTCCGGAAAGTGTAGAATTTGTATCCCCGTATACCAAAACCCAATCCGGATTTTCTTTAAGCAACACCTCTTCAATCTTTTCTAACATCTGACCGGTCATAGCTCCGTGAGAAAGGGAATTAATTTTCAGATTATAATGAGGTTGGGGTATCGACATCTCTTCAAAAAAAACATTCGACATATTGGCATCAAAATGTTGTCCAGTATGCACTAAAATTTCCTCCACCTCTTTATGAGCAGCAAAAACTCTGCTCACAACGGCTGCTTTTATGAATTGAGGCCTTGCTCCGACAACAGTAACAATTTTCATCATTTGATTTTCATTGCGTTTTAATACTATAGTTTCTTTATTTTATATAATCATAGATTCAATCTTTCTAAGAAAAACAAGAATTTTTTCAATAGATTGCGTGTCTGTTGGCAAATTTACAATTTGTGCGGCAACTTGACAAGTCTGAGGAAAAAGTTCGGTATTCATATCCCATCTTTCTAAATTTTCCATTACAGGGTGTAAAGGACTGCAAAACCATTCACCCAAAGGAATGTTCATTTTATTCGCCAAATAGAGCACTTCAGTTTTATCCTTTACTAATAATGGATATTTTAAGAAAGCATGATTTTCAAAAAGAGCTTCATTCACATATTTTTTTCCGTTTTTTTTCAGAAAAGAATTGTAAATTAGAGCATTTTCTTTTCTAAGTTGCAGTTTCTTAGAAAAATTGGTAATTGCAGTATATCCTTTTTTAATTTGAGATTTTGAAATTCCTTTAAAATAATTTCGCGGCATTTGAGTGGAAACAAGTTCCTCCCCTGATGACGACCCCAGTACCAGATTTTTTTTACTGAGCCATCGGTATATTTTAAGCATTTGCCAATAAAGAGAATTTACCAGTATGTGTTCTCTTATAAAGTATAACAATGAAAGAGAAAAATTATCCTTAGCATTGGCTTTGTCTAATTCTAAATTTACTCTATTAAGCATCTCTTTCAAATTATCATCCTTACAATATGCAAAGCCTCCAATGCCGGTACTAAACGGCTTATTCCACTGGGTAGAAAAAAATGCAGCATCACAAAAAGTGCCGTTAGGTTTCCCGTTGTATGTTCCACCGAAGCCGTGAGTACAGTCTTCGATCGTATATAGATTGTATCTTTTAGCCAAACTGACAAGTTCCTCAACATTTGAGGATAATCCGAAAGTATTCTGACACAAAATCACTTTGGTGCGCGGAGTGATTTTCTCTTCAATTTTATCAATATCAGTATTGTAGGTTGTGCCGTTAATATCGACATAAATAGGAGTTGCCCCGCAGTATTTAATTGCATTAGGAACTACAACACAGGTAAAAGCGGGAACAATAACCTCATCACCCTCTTTCACATTTATTGCTTTTAGAAGGGCATAAAGAGCCACCCGCCCTTTCCAGTAGAGAAAAATATCCTCCTTTTCAGCTGCAAGATAGGAAGCAATTGCCGTTTTATATTTTTCTTCGTAATTGAGCACTATTTAATGGATTTGAAAATACCACATAATGAACCTGTTCCATATGAAATATGGAGTACAATAAAGGAGACAAATATATGTAGAAAAGATAACTTCTTTTCTATCACAATATGTCCCGTATTGATTGTCAGAAAGCAAAGATAGAGAAAAAGAGAAGCAATCGCCAGAAATAGAAATGGAAAATAAACAAATGAGAGTAAAATCGGTAAAATAATGGAAAGTATAAAAAGAAGTGGAATAAAATGGCGAAGTGATAACGACGAAAATCTATGGGAGAATTTTATTGTCAACATATTCCAAAGTCCGTTTCTGAAATTATTTTTCGCAAGTGAACGATACGATTCACGGGCATAATAACTGCAAATGGCATCCGGTATCAGAAAGATTTTTTTCCCTGAAGCGATCAACCGCTTTGAAAATTCAATGTCGTGATTACGAATTAACCTTTCGTCATAATAGCCGGCCTCTTCAAAAAGAGTTTTTTTATATAATCCAAAAGGAACAGTATCAACCTGTCGGGGGCTTTTTATGCCGGTTCTGAAATGCGCATTCCCAACACCAAATTTACATGAAAGCACTTCTCTGATAGCTTCAGATTTTTTATTGCTATTCAAAACGGAAGTAATCATTACCCCACCCACGACATCGGCATTCAGACGTTTTCGTTCACTCAGAAGAATGGAAAGATAATCCTTAGAAAAAGAAGAATGAGCACTTGCAATCAGAATAAATTCACCTGTGGCATTCCTGATACCCAAATTTAATCCCATTGGAGTAAATCTTTGACTATTATTTACCACTTTGATGTATGGGAATTCTTTTTGATATTCTGCAATAATTGAAAGAGTATTATCGGTGCTTTCTCCGTCGACAATAATAATTTCACACGTGATATCAGCGCTACACATTTCTGTCAGGGAACGAATACAGTGAGCGATATATTTCTCCTCATTCCTGCACGGTACTATTATAGAAACGGTATTAATATTCATATTCTCGTCGATTAGTTGCTACAGCTTTTTTTAAGTCTTTATTTATCGCAAAGATTACGATACAAATTTAGTAAAATTATTTCCTGCGAGTGCCAATTATATTTATCCTCAACTACTTTTCTCCCGTTATTTCCCATCTTTTCAGCAACATCAGGATTATCAATAAAATAACGAATAGCACGTGTAATGGCTTCTTTATCATTAGGATTCACACAAATTCCACAGTCAGCTTCTTCAACAATCTCTTTCCAAAGTACAAAGTCAGTACAAATAACCGGAATTCCTGATTGCATATATTCGAAAAGCTTTGTATTTCCCAATGAACCGGATTTATATCCCACATTGGGAAGATAATCATTCAAAGCCATCCCCGCCGAAGAAACCGAAATAAAATCATTTACCTCATTAAAAGGAATTTTACCAACAAACTGAACCTTTTTCCATCCGGTTAAAAAGGAAATTTTATCCAAATAGGCACTATCGGAAGTTCCTGCAATGCGATAAGTTATATCCGAAATGTTTTCAATTGCATTGATAACATTCTCGTGAAGCCATTGTTTTGAAATTCCTCCGGCAAAACATATTGAACGCTGCCACTTCCTTTTATCAATAAAAATATTATCCACAATAGGATAATTGGTTATTTGAAAAGTATTTTTGTTGATTTTTATCAGTCTTTCGGTAAGAACGGGTGTAACGGAAATGACAGCATCCAGTTTCTTTAATATCCTGCTTTCATACAGGGTGTATGCAATAGAAAGACATTTCCTGAACGTCCGGGGGAGCCACTCTTTTTCCAATATCTGCCCGGGAACATCTTCATGACTGTCAAAAATCACCTTTTTACCTAATCTCTTTAATTTGATACCAACCGGTAACAATTCAGGGTCATGAAAATGGTAAATTTCAGCATCCAGTTCCACTGCTTTTTTATAAACATATTTCCCCGAAAAAAAAATTCTTTTCCAGCGATTCTGAATCCTTTTAACTCCAAAAATTTTCACTCCCTCAACCATCTTGTCTTTTGCCCCTGCAGCAATCAAACTGACATCATAGCCGGCTTTAACCAGTGAAAGACATTCTTTACGAAAAATACGAACATCACTTTCGGGATGGACAGAGGTGAGATGAACAATTTTCATTTTATATTTTTCTAATTTATTTCAGATACTTTAATTCATTAATATTTTTCTGTAAATAGAAATAAATTTCTCTTTATTAATCGATTTAGTAGCCTTTTCGGCAATTATCCGTTTATTGACGGCCATCGCAAGCTCCTTAGGAATATTCATGGCTTCAGAGATGAAATCCGAATCAATATCATCTACTAAAAATCCATTTATATTATGAAGAATCCATTCGTATTTTGCCGGAAGAGCTGACACTATCGGGATACCATTCATACTCATGGCTTCGAGAAGACTGATAGATACTCCATCACTTTCAGGAATTGATATCCAATATTTTGAAATAGAATAATAATGTGCATTCTGAGATTTATCGAGCCATCCGACAAAAGAAATAGAATCGTTAAGATTTAACGATTGAACAAGTTTCTTGAGTTTAGGGGTTTCGGAACCTTCAGCAGCAATAATAAGCTTCCAATCGGGATGATTTTCGACAAACCTTTTAAAAGCATAAACAATTTTATCAATTCTATATAAAGGCTCGTGAAGACGATTCGAAAATATAATGTTTTCTTTTTCACAATCATTCATTTCAACATCAACTCCAAAATTGGCAATGGTTATATTGAGCTCCTTTTTAGTGAGCTTTCTCATCTCGGATGAAACACATCTTGAATCGGCAGTAAAATAAGTTCCGTTTTCAAGAATATATCGAACCATCTTTCTTAATACCCAATTCCTCTTCGGATTAATCAATACATCACTACCCCATGCAGTAACTACAACCGGAATGTCCCTTTTTTTCAAAGCTTTCAAAGCACAAAATGCTCTGGTATCAATTTGATGAAGATGAATAATACTCGGCTGATAATCGTCAATTATCTTACGGGTAGTGCTAATTATATTAAGAATATTTAATGGATGCCTGAAAGAATAATTTACAACTAATTTCGGTATCGAGTCACAAATTCCTGCCGGTTTATCTGTTACGAGCAAAATATCATCAAAAAAATCCTTAATGATCTGAAAATAGTTGTATGTGTGAATACTGTTGCTGCCGAAAAGTAATAATTTTTTCATTTTTTCTATATGTAATATTCTTTATAGATAAATTTCTTTATGAGTTCAACTATTTGTCGATGAATAAATTTTCATTTAATAAAAAAGTGCCTGGTAGGTTTTTGAAAAACCATATTCCCGATTTCCATAAGAAAAGGTTTGTTAAAGAAGAAATTGAATGTAATGTATAACAAAACATAAAGAACTATAATGACGTATTGGAGAATAAGATTATCCGTAAAATATAATGGGATAGCAGTAATAACGGCAGACAGGGCCGATAAGAAAAACGACATTCCGTTTGCGGCAATATATTTCGATAAAGGTATTTTTGACATGTTATATACCATCATCCGCCAATAAAGGAAAAAGAAAGAAAAGGCAATTAAAACCTGTGCCCATGCAATTGCATATATAGTGAAATAACTTGCTATGAGAATAACTGCTGATGTAATAAAAATTCTTACTATAGTCCAATAAAATCCTAAATCGGTTCGTCCAAGAGATATCATAAGAATTCCGGCAGGATTTCCAACCGAATTAAAGAGTCCCCAAAGAGCTAATATCCTGACAAAAACAGCAACTTCAATCATCTTTTGACCATAGAAAAAAATCGTTATAGGTTCTGCAAAGATAAAGGTCGCAATAAAAAAGGGAAAATTAACAAAAGATAAAAATTTTAGAATTTTAAGATAAGTGGTTTGCATTAAAGGCAAATTATCCTGAATCTTAGAAAATGCCGGAGTGGCAACATTTGTAATAATAGGATTGAAAACTTGAATTACTTTCAAAACAAGTTCCTTGGCCAAATTATATATTCCTAACATTTCCATTCCGAAAAAACGCCCAATTATAAAAATATCGATTTTATTTGAAATATAGTCAAAAACTTGTGTGCCAACCTGATAGCCACCAATTTTTAGAATATCAAAAATTTCCCTTACATGGAGAGTGAACAAAATTCTGTATTTTCTCATTCCCGAAACTGCATAAGTCACTTGAATTACCAACGACTGAATAAGCATTCCATAGACAAGACTGTAAACACGCATACCGGAATATGCCATAATAATGGTAGCTATAGCGCCGATAGCTACTCCGGTAATACTGACGATAGAAATAAACTTAAACTCCAACTCTTTGGTTTTGAAAGTAAAAAACATCTTCCCGAAAGCATTGATAATAAGCTGTGTGCCCATAATCGGTATTAAAAGCGCAAGCTCATCCTGATGAAAGAAGTTTACAGCCAATGGAGAACAAATACACAGAATACCGTATATTACAATGCTGGCAATAAGATTAATCCAAAATACTGAAGAATACTGCTCCCGAGTAATATTCTGTTTATGAATAATGCCCACGGATAAGCCCAAACTTGCAAAAATGTCAAAAAAACCGACCAACATCAAGACAATGGCAATCAAACCGAAATCGGATTTCGGGAGCAGCCTTGCTAAAATCATCAACTTACCTATCTGCACCAAAGCATTGTTGGCCGTGGCCAACGTATTCCATTTTACCCCTGAGACCGTTTGCTCTTTTAATGACATAATCCCCTGTTTCGATGTGCAATCTTTAAGTTTGCAAAAGTAATCAATTTTAGGTATTTATCGCTCTGTCGGCTTGAACAAAAACAACAATCATGCCTCTACTCCCTCTTTTCTAAAAATATGTATACTCATAGCGACAAGTAAACATATAAAAAGAGAGATTTGAGACTGAAAGAAAACATAATTTGTCAAAGCCGTCACCATTCCCGCTACGGCAATTAAAATGATGTTTTTGGCAGCAAGACTACTTCTGGCTAATCTGAAAGAATATAATGACGGAGCTATAAAAATCATCAGATAAACTATCAATCCGATTATCCCGTATTTGTAGATTACTGCAACATATTCATTGTCCACGTGTATTCCGTTATTGTAAAAATAGTTCTTGTCGGGAGAATGTCCAAAAAGCGGCTTCTTTTTCGCCTCCCCGAGAAGCATAGTCCAAACCCTGATTCTTTCTTTCATGGAATTTGACCTAAAAGCATCGGCATTAAAGAGCGACCTTATATAAAGAGAAGAATCTCCCCGCAAATTGATATTAAAAAAGCTTAAAATTACATAACTGTTCATTACTAAAACAATCATCGCAATAATACAGGAGCTTTGGAGTAATATTTTTTTCCAGTGAATTTTTGAAAAAATGTAATTCGCAATCATCATGCAGATAAAAGCAATAATACCTGTACGCGATTGACACATAATAAAGGCAATCAGAGCCAAAAAAAAGAATACAATATTCTTTCTGCTCCATTTCTCACGGGGGGCATATAAAATTAAAAACAGGAGAAAAATCAATGCGTTATTATTTGGATTTCCTATAGTGCCAATCATCCTTTTAGTCGCAGGATTGCCTAAAGAATCATACCCGAAAAAAACCAAATTAAGATTGTCGGAACCGCAATATATAGGCATCACGATCTCATTAAAATTGAATACATTATAATAATGTAAGATATTAAAAATCAACAAACAAATAAAAGTGACAGCTAAAGTGGATTTTATCAGTTGAAAATTAGTCTGTTGTCCAAAAAGAATAAAGAATGCCCCTATCTTGATTACTTTATAAATTTCAAAATAACCGTTTATGACTCTGATTTGCCCGTTTATTAATATGCCAAAAAATATATAAACCGACACGGCTATAAAGAAAATAATGACTTTTAAATTGTCCTCTTTGTACCATTTGTTTTTAATAATGGAAATAACAGCAAACGGAAACAAAAAGTCGGTTATCTGAAAAGAAAAATAAAATAAAGGAATGTGCAACGGTGGAGTAAGCAAAAAAGAAAATATAAAAAAAACAATCAGGCAATTTTCAAATGTAAACAATTTCTTTTCTGTCATCAAACCCATAATGAAAATGTGTTAATGTGCAATCAATTATATATTTTAGTAAATAATAGGCAAAAATAGAATAAAAAACGTTACAAAAATAATCAATCTTAATCGAGAGTATTATTCTACTAAAAAATTTACTTTTCATCCCGGGCCTTCCGGCTTAGTCGTTTACTGCTGCGCTCGTGATTGCGGAGAATAGCTATCAAAATGTCTACGAAACCGAAGCTGATTTGTTTAAGAGAGTAAATGCTTATTTTCAGTATTACAACACCCTAAGGGCATACCAAATCCTTGATTATAAACAACCTGAAAAAATATATAAAAAAAATGAGATGAATAAAGAAAAAGGAGGTACATTTGCATCGAAGTAAGCAAAGATTTTTTCTCCTAGAGATGAAGATAAACTAACAAATTAAAAAGAAAAATTGTCTTGAAAATGAATAGAAACTCTTTAAATAAGTGGGAGCCCTAAAATCTGAGACCTTCTCTGTCCATGCAGCCTCGTTCTTTATAGTGTTTTCGCTACAATGCCTAAAACAAAGCTTGCAAAAATCTAATTCACAAGTTAAAAAGGATCTTACACAGAAAATTATTAATTAAACATATTATTGAATGAAAGATTTAAAAAATTACATCGACCAAAATCGGAATAGATTTCTGGAAGAACTTTTCAGTTTGATTCGTATTCCCTCAATCAGTTCTCAGGAAGAACATAAAGAAGATATGATTAAATGCGCCCACCGCTGGAAAGAGCTGATTCTGGAAGCAGGAGCCGACCGCTGCGAAGTAATGCCTACTGAAGGCAACCCTGTAGTCTTCGGAGAGAAACAAATTGCACCTGATGCCCCGACAGTATTGGTTTACGGACATTATGACGTGATGCCGGTAGATCCTCTAGAGTTATGGAAATCCAATCCTTTTGAACCAGAAATCCGCGACGGCAAAATATGGGCACGCGGTGCCGATGACGACAAAGGTCAGTCATTTATGCATGCCAAAGCTTTTGAATATATGGTTAAGGCAGGACAGCTCCCATGTATTGTCAAATTTATGATTGAAGGCGAAGAGGAAATCGGAAGCAAGAGCCTCTATCAATTTTGCGAAACACATAAAGAGATGCTCAAAGCTGACATCATCCTGGTTTCAGATACAGGGATGATAGCTACTGAAATCCCCTCTATCACAGTAGGATTAAGAGGATTGTCTTATCTGGATGTTGAAATAACAGGACCAAATCGTGACTTGCATTCCGGTTTATTCGGTGGGGCAGTTGCAAATCCTATCAATATTCTTTGTCGGATGATAACATCTCTGACAGATGAAAAAAATCGTATTACCATCCCTCATTTCTATGACGATGTGGTGGAAATATCAAAAGAAGAACGAAGCCTGATGGCTAAAGCTCCCTTCTCATTGGAAGATTACAAGAAAGCTATTGACATCAGCGATGTTCATGGTGAAGAAGGCTATTCAACAATTGAAAGAACGGGCATTCGTCCCACGCTTGATCTTTGCGGCATTTGGGGAGGCTATACCGGTGAAGGTTCCAAGACAGTGCTACCGTCAAAAGCAAATGCTAAGGTTTCCATGCGTCTGGTGCCTAATCAAGACTCCCAAAAAATCAGCGATTTATTCCAACGTCATTTTGAATCTATTGCCCCAAAAAGCGTTAAAGTTAAAGTGACTCCAAGCCACGGGGGCGAAGCTTACGTCTCTCCTATCGATATGGTAGCCTACAAGGCTGCAGAAAAAGCCTATATTGCCACTTTCGGCAAACAGCCTGTTCCAACCAGAAGCGGCGGGAGCATTCCTATCATTGCCGGCTTTGAAAAAATATTGGGAATTAAATCTATCCTGATGGGCTTTGGACTGGAATCCGATGCCATTCATTCTCCTAACGAAAATTTTAAACTGGAACACTTTCTTAAAGGAATTGAAACTATCCCTTATTTTTATAGCTATTATGCTGAAATGATGAAAAAGTAAAGGGTTATAATATAAAACCGATACTTCCTACAAGAAATACCTGACGTGCATTCGGATTTACGATCAAGGCGGTGCTAATGGGAATGGCAAGTTTGTCTTTAATTACCAATTCCTTAGTAGCTGAAAGTCCTACATTTACAACGGCAAATCCTTTATTGCCATAGAATCCCAATACTCTTTGCCCAAGATCGAAATCGATATAATACTGACCATTGAGAGCAGCTCCGGCAAAGAGATTCAACTCGACTCCAATGCGCTTGATGACAGGGCAATAAGCAATTTCGGCATAAGAAGAAAAGAGATTCCTACCTTCAGAATTCTTGGCATCAGCGCCGAAAAAATTGATATAGAGTGAAGCTTTTACAGGCACTTTTTCAAATCCATTATAGGAAAAACCTGCCTCAAAAACATGCAGAGTAGTATTGTTCCGATAGTTAAAATAGGAAAAGTCATTGTATGGTGCAGCAAAATAATCAGAAATGATAACAGTAAAAAGCTCTTTAAAAAAAGTATAGGATAGATAAAGGTCTACTTCCTGATTGCTTTCTTTGGCAAAAGAGAGAGCTCCCCAACACCCGAGAGAGAAGCCTTTCCATGATATTGACATCGCGGGCTGCAAACACGGGGATGCGCCTCCAAGATCAAGTCCACGCCAGACATAGCGACTTTGAAAAGTGGTAGAAATTTCATAATCAGGAACCGAATCCTTTTCATTCTGAGAATCTACTTCTAAGGTTAATAGTGCTAAG
>JAEWNB010000136.1 GCA_023392945.1 Bacteroidota bacterium | reverse complement strand
GTTGAAACTTATACAGAAAATGGCTTTAGTGCAACTACTCCCGGAGTTCATACTCAGAACTTACAAACAATCCATGGCTGCGACAGTACGGTTCATTTAACTTTGACAGTTAATCAGCCTGCTTTTACTCATTTTATCAGTCAAATATGTCAAGGAGAGACTTATTCTTATAATGGATTCAATGCTTCTCAAACCGGTATTTATACGCAGAATTTGCAAACTACTCGTGGCTGCGATAGTATAGTAACTTTAATTTTGACAGTCAATGAACCTGCGGTTACCAATCTTACCGGAGAAATTTGCCAAGGCGAAACCTATACCGAAAATGGCTTTAATGTGACTACCGCCGGAGTTCATACTCAGAACTTGCAAACAATCAACGGCTGCGACAGTACGGTTAACTTGACTTTAACAGTTAATCAGCCTGCTTATACTCATTTTATCAGTCAAATATGTCAAGGAGAGACTTATTCTTATAATGGATTCAACGCTTCTCAAACCGGTATTTATACACATAATTTGCAAACTACTCGTGGCTGCGATAGTACAGTAACGTTAATATTGACAGTCAATGAACATGCCGTAACCAATCTTACCGAAGAAATTTGCCAGGGTGAAACTTACACTGAAAATGGCTTTAATGTTACTACCCCCGGAGTTCATACGTTGAACTTGCAAACAATTCACGGCTGCGATAGTACGGTTAATTTAACTTTGACAATTAATGAACCTGCGATTACCAATCTTAGTGCAGAAATATGTCAGGGAGAAACTTATACCGATAATGGATTTAATGTTACTACTGCCGGAGTTCATACGTTGAATTTACAAACGATCCACGGCTGCGACAGTACGGTTAATCTTACTTTGACGGTTAATCCGTTAGTGGGAACTGTAGGCGTGATCTCAGGGGAGCAAATTATTAATCAATCTGATGATTATTCATACTCTATTGATGAAGTTGAAAATGCTACCGTTTACCATTGGACTATTTCCAACACAAATTGGTTGTTGACGTCTGATTCTACAAGTGTCGTTACCTTGACGATTCCGGTTTCGGGCAATGGAATTTTATCGGTGTATGCTTCTAACAATTGTGGAAATAGCAACACTCAGACATTGTCGATTGAATCTAATATTGCGGTGATCGATTATGAATCCAATGCTCATATTTCTATCTATCCTAATCCTACGTTGGGCAAAATAGAAATTAGAATGAACAATTTGAAGCTGAATGAGGGTAAAGTGGAGATATACAATATCAACGGAGAAAAGATAAAAGAGGCTCGACTATTGGATGAGATTTCTACGGTTGATTTGAGTGGATTGGCAAACGGAAGCTATATTGTCAAAATCATCAATAACAATATGATTACCGGAACCTATAAGATTATTAAGAATTAATCGGGTGGGTTTCCCACTAAAAACTAATGCAAAACACCCTGAAAGATTTCTTTCAGGGTGTTTTTTTTCTAATGGGTTATTTCTTGCAATTTCCAATATGCTTTCAAATACTTATTCAGCCGTTTAAGGTCATTTTCATTGAGGTGTTTCAGACGGGTGATCTCCATATTGTCGAGTAAATCATTGATTTTAACGCGGATTGCTATTGGATTTTGAGTTACTCTGTTAATGAAAGTCTCATACACTTCTTCTTCCGATTCTTTGGTAATGCAACGCAAAGCGGAAACTATTTCTTCGGAAAATCCTTCATTTTGAAGCATCTCAAAAGTCCATTCGCTATCTTCCACAACATCATGTAATACGCCGCAAATTTTCTCCATATCGTTCTTTCCGCGCGCCATGACACGAAGAGGATGTAAAATATAGCCGGCCCCTGCTTTATCTTTTTTCCCTTTATGTGCGGATATCGCTATTTCTATGGCCCTTTCTAATGTGGACATGATTTTATCAATTTATGGTTTGATTTATTTATTTTGGGTACAATGGTTCGACTTGTTTAGTGAGAGAGAAAGATGCTATTTAATGTTTCATTTTTTTCTTAATAGGGGATGGTTATAATCTTTCCCGGTTTATCTAGCAACAATATTTTAGTGTCATTTGGATCTTTGGTTATGTGATACCTGGGGCTAATATGATAAATGGGAAACATTTTACCGAGATTTAAAAGCTTAATTCCTTTATCATTTGCATCCAGCAAAATCCAAAACGGAATAAAGGCACAATCAAGGTCCTTCAAACTGCAAATTGTATCTGATTTTTCTGTATCTCCTGAAATTAGAATTCTTTTATTGTGCCATGTAATCAGATAGGAGTAGTGATTAATAGAATACTTATGCTTTGTTTTAAAAGCTTCAATGGAGAAATCTTTCAATTCATGATTGAGTGTTGATAGTTTGTGGAGATGAAGAGGAGTATAAATTCTTCCATTGAGTTTTTTTGCAAGTTCCTTGACCAATCTTCCTGAATAATGATCAGCATGGAGGTGTGTATAAATAAAAATAGGATTGCTCTTTATACTGTCTATTTCGGATAAATCGTACTCCATGCAACGGTAAACCCCTGATTTGTATGGAAAATCCAAGTAAATATTGTGACTTCCGTCACTCATCCACAGCCCACAATTTCCAATAAACTTGATTTGTATCTCATTTGTCTGACTGAAAGTCGTACTCGTCAGCACCATTAGTGCAATGAGACCTGCGATTTTTAAAATTGTTTTCATTTATTTTTTCTTGTCCATTTTTATTTTCCTTTGCGGTGTTACATTTACTTTATTTATTAGGATAAGTTTTTCTGCTGACTTTCTGTAGTATTATTTCTTTCCTATTTCAAAGCACTGACCTGTCAAAGTACATGAAAAGTTGAAGTAGGATATTACCCTTAAAAAACCTATTAACTCGGCAATTTATTATACAGCGGGTTAGACACTATTTTTTTTAATATTTGTCCTCATCTTTCACTTTTATTTTTGTCAGGTCAAGTAAGTATAAACAAGCTTTTTTAATTTCCTTGCTAGGCCAATCCGTATTATGAGCTTTAAATGATTCAGATGTTTTCCTTTCTAAAGTCCAAGTTGATCCGTCTACAAGTGGCATATAAATATTATTTGGCAAACTATCGAAATTTGACTCCTTAACAAGTTTTTCAAATTCTATCCATTCATTTGAATTAAGTTTTTTCCTGCCTGATTTCTTTAACCCTTTTGGTTCATATCCACCATCCCCTTTGCCAACTTTCCAATACAACATTATTTTATTTTCAAATTTCTCAATTCTAATAGCAATCGGGTTATCAAAACTTCTTAGCCAAGTAAATCGATAAATAGTTGTATTAGGCTTAGTTTCATAATTGTAAAGACAATCTTCTTTTATGTCACTAAGTTGAATTTCAAGCCATTCAGCAGTTGATTTCACAAATTCAATTTCTGATAAGTAGTCAGTTGTAAAGTCACATTCCCAATTATCTGATAGATTGGCGAAATAGGATAATGGGAAATAGCATTGATTGAAGTTCCTTTCAGTGTCTTTTGGAATTGGGGTTTTCTCGATTTGTTGTAAAAAACATTCAAGTTGTCTGATAGGATAGTAAATAATCTCTCTTTTGTCCTTTCTTAATTCCCATAATTGATAAAAATATTTTAATGAACTATCTGCTGAAGTTTCAAATGTTGATTTTTTAATAGGTTTTTCTGGACTGACTAAAGCAGAATCAACCCTATCATCTTCAAATTTAGTACTAAATCCCCAATTTTTTTCTTTCTCCAATGGGTAAATAAAATCCTTATAATATGTTTCTGCCAACATAAAGATTATTAAAGGGTCTTTAGGATTAATATCGAGTCCCTTTTTTAAATATTTTATTTTAAGCCTATTGTATTCTTCTTTATTATTATAATCAACTTCAAGAAATAATAATTCTGACCTTAAAAGATAGGGTTCAGTATTTTTGGGGAATTTGGAAATTAAATTATCAAAGTAGATAGAAACAGAATCAATGTTTCTATCATGGTAATAATTGCAGATGTATTTTGTTGCTATGTAGTTAAAAGGGTCAATTTCTTGTAATTTCTTGGCTTTTTCAATTTTGTCACCATACTTTTCAGGAAATTCATACCAAGACAAATCGTATTCAAGCTTGCGGATTGTCTGCCCAAAAGTAGTTGATGTTAAAATCAAAAAGAAAATTAAAATTATTCTGTTAATCATTTTACTACTCTTTTAAATAGTTGCCGAACAAAGTTATATACATTAATATGATTTACAAGACACATCATAAGCTAATTTATAGGGCTTGTCAAAATTTTCGTACAATGCTTTCAATTTGCAAGCATTGAAATAATAGTAGTCCGAATGCTTTTTCCACAACTTGTCATTATAATTCTTTAGTTTTTTCTTGTCTTTTTTAAGAAATGCAATGGTTCCGTTGTAATATAATCGCCATTCTCTGTCGAAAACTTTATCGAGAAAACTTGTTGATTTTTTCATATATTCAATGGCTGAAGTGTATTCATTATTAAATGCATATAGTTGACCAATGTGCCAATAAGTGACATTTTTATTCTTTTGCTTACTTGTCTGAATAGTGTCAAGTAAAATCTTTATTGCTTCCTGATATTTTCCGTTGTCTGCCAATTCTCTCCATAATTCATTCGACTCTTTCTTACAGAGATCATTACGATTTGTTGTTTGAGCTGTGGTGGTAGAGAGGAAAGTAAAAATAGTTAAAGCATAAAAAAATATTTTCATGTTGTTTTTGATTCTGTTTAAATGTGCTAACGTTTAGTGTATGCAGCGTGCGGGAGTTCGTGGTCACTTTCCTATCCATCGTTACTGCCATTGCCAGCGAGCTCTGAACTTGCAAATTGCTCTGAAACCCGCATGATGTATACATTTTGTTAGGGCCTGTGCATTTTTATCATTGTATTATAAATTGTCAATATAGCAAATAAAATAAGGTCGTTCTCTATAAATCAAATCCTTTTCATAATCATCTGACCAATTTGAAAAGGGAACTTTATGTGAATGTATTTCTCCGTTTTTTGAAACATAGCTATGATTTACAATCTCAATTATATCATCAGTCGAATAGTTATCTGGCATTTGGAAGAATTCATTTAGAAAGCGGGTGCCAAATCCAAAACATTTTCCATCTTTCATTTTTGCTGTAAATCCAGTCCAACCCATAGTTGTCTCGCCGCGAATTTGTTTTAAAGTAGAAATCGGGAAGGCATATTTACTCTTTTCAACTTTTTCAATGTCGTAATCATTAATCCGATTGCCATTTGTCACAAAATGCTCAACAATCTTAAAGTAACTTGCAGCGGACTTGCCAAAAATCCCTTTACCTTTTTGTTCTTCTTTGAATCTACGTAGTGCAAGATTAACTGTTGACTTTGGATTTCTAAAAATCACACAAGGCAAATAGACTCCATCAGTCAAGTATGCAGATGCTCTGTAGCTTAATCCATAAATACTATCATCCAATGGTTCTATATTGTCCTTTAGAAATCGAATTATATTTTCATTATGCTCATTTTTCATTGTAGTTGGTGTTTTTTTTGCATTGGACCTAACTCGTTTATATATTCACCCTATTCCTAGTAAAACTATTTTAATCCATATTAGTATATGACTACTATGCACTTCTGAAGGCTATGAGGTTATTATTTACTTTTTTTTATATAATGTTTTAAAAGCTCACAAAATTAGGATTTTTTCTTTTCTATAAAAAATATTTTTTTCTTTTTTGGTACTTTATTTTCAAAAGTAACTCCTTAATCAAAGATAACGCCTTGCAAGGGCATTTAAAAGGCTGATGGAAAAGAGTTGGAGTCAGACTTTTGTTTAATTGACTATCTCAGGTAACGGCGGCTGCTAAGAGTAGTGGCGGATTTTACAGATGCCTGTATTTCACGTGCCGAAATTGCTGTGAGACGAGATGTTAAATACGCTTAATACCACGCCATGGCTTATATAATGCATGTTGAGAGTTCGTTTATTTTATTACTCTTTTCTTTTTAATATTGTCATATAATTTACTTACATCACATTGGTTTCAAATTCTTGTTAAGTCTGTCTATAATCTTTTCTAACCGAGTTTGACGGGTTTTGTCAGATTTGGCATCAAGATAAAAACCGGTATAGGTGTGCTGTACCGAGTGCGACATGGCCAGCAAGTTAGTATAAGCAGGCTCATACGGCTGAATTATTTCCTTAAACATCTGAATATGTTCATCCTTAATAAGGATAGGTTTAACATTATCCCATAAACCTTTTTTTCTAGCGTTTTCTATTGCATCTATACCCTGTCGGGTCATTAATCCCTTTTCCATAAGTGTTTGTGCCAGCTCTTTATTTTTAACAGACCATTTGCTTTTAGGTAAGCGTCGCGCAAAATACTTTTTATAACTATTATCATCAAGAGATTGTATTTGTCCGTCTATCCATCCGTGACAAAGAGCTTCTTCCAATGCTTCGCCTGCAGATAGGGTGACAGTTTTCTCTTTTTTTCCAAAGAGTAACCATATGCCATCGCTCTCTTCCCCATACTTGTCAAGCCATTCTCGAAAGGCTTGTCTGTCAGGGAATGTTAATATCTTATCCATAGGTATTTTTTTAAAAAAGTGACAGTGTAATTAATTAATTGAAGGGTTAGTCAATGACCAATGGCTGTGAATGATTTTCCATTCGTTATTTTCTTCAAGCCTATACACTTCGGTGCAATTTTCCTTCCAAAGCGTTTCCCCTAAGTATGAGTGCAGATTGTAGGCTAGGACTGCCATTGTATTGGTTTGTTGTACAACGGGATTTATCATTTCGAATTTATCCATTTTAACCGTTCCTCGCATGCTTTCATACAAATCTTTTATCTTGTCCCAACCGTCAAGCCGCCTTTCATGTACAGGATCGAAATAGGTAAAGTCCTTCGAATAAAGTTCCAGATAGGGTGAAGGATTCCCATTGTGCCAAGCTTCTAGAGCTGCTGTCTCCAGAGCAATTATTTTTTCTTTAATAGTAAGGTTATCCATAATATTTTCTCTTATATAAAATTGATTATTATTATATTCTGAAACTCTTTTGTGAGATTGCATCGTGTATGACTCTCAACTTACTTATTCCCCCCTAATCCTTTTCCCTTTTTATTGCACTACCATCCCACATTAGTGGGGATAGTTCATTATTTACTTTTTTTTATATAATGCTTTAAAAGCTCACAAAATTAATAATTATTCTTTTCGATGAAAAATATTTATGTACTTATATTTTCTAAAAGTGGCCGGTTAAAAAAATGCACTCCGATTTGATCCTTTTTAAGATTAAAAGAGAGGGGTTTTGAATGGGTATTTGCCGGTGAACAATTTCATGCGCATGAAATTATTTTTTGTGCGCATGAAATTTACAAAACATGAGCAAGAAATTATTTTTTGTGCGCATGAAATTTGTAAAACATGGGCAAGAAATTTTTTTTCATGAGCATGAAATTAACAACGTATTCATGAAATTTAAAAACGAAGCTTCTAAATTTAAAAACGAAGCTTCTAAATTTAAAAACGAAGCTTCTAAATTTGTAAAACGAAGCTTCTAAATTTTTTTTCGTAACTACGAAATTGAAATCGTGAAAAAATGGGCAAAAAAAGTGGTGGAATGAAATCCAATATTAAATAATATCGGAGTTTTTTTAAGAGATGTTTATTTCAATAATTGTAATATTTTTGCGTTAGTTAAAAACAGCTTATAAAGAATAAAATTTATGGTAAAAAAAAGGTATTGGATTATAATTCCTATTTTTCTCTTATGCGGGTGTGGTCATCATTCAGGGGAGCGAGCCTCGGAGGCCATTCCTGTTAAGGTGTTGGTGGCGGCTGCTTCTTCGGAGGTGGAAGCACAACATTTTGTGGGTACGGTGAAGGAGGATTATGCCTCTTCTCTGAGCTTTTCGGTTCCGGGAAATGTGGAGCGGATATATGTCGGGGAGGGTGATTTTGTCCAAAAGGGAGCGTTGCTGGCTGAGGTGAACAGCAGCAATCTGGAGAGTACTCATGATGCTGCAGCGGCTTTGCTCCGTCAGGCGGAGGATGCTTACGGGAGAATGAAGCAGCTTTATGAAAAAGGAAGTCTGCCTGAAATTCAGTGGGTTGAGATGCAAACCAATTTGGAAAAGGCACAGTCGGCGGAAAAGATAGCCCGTAAGAATCTGGAGGCAGCAAAATTGACCGCTCCTTTTTCCGGTATCATCGGCAAGCGCTTTGTGGAGCCCGGAGTCAATGTATTGCCGGGCGTTCAGGTTTTTAGTCTGCTCAATATGGATAAGGTTAAGGTGAAGGTGGCTATTCCCGAGAATCTCATTTCTTCGATTAAACGGGGACAGGCGGCCAACATGGTAATTCCTGCTCTCAACAACGCCACCTTTAAGGCAAAAGTGGATAAAATAGGAGTGGTTGCCAATCCGATTTCCCACTCATACGATATTGAAATTCCCGTTATGAATCCCCAAAGAAAGCTCATTCCGGGGATGGTGTGCAAGGTAGCTCTTTTGTCGGGAGATACAAGCAAGAGCATTATTCTTCCCAATAGGGCAGTGATGCTCTCTTCGGAGGGAGAACATTATGTTTGGGTAGCCATAGGGGAGAAGGCATCCAAACGGATCGTACAAACCGACGGATTGTCGGAGGAGGGAATTGTGATTGCAGGGGGAATTGACCTTGGCGATAAAGTGATTGTGGAGGGTTATCAGAAAGTAAGTGAAGGGACTAAAATAACGATCCGATGAATCGAATTACAAAACCCATAGAATTTGCCATGAAGAATAAAAATGTCATTATTCTCCTGGTTGCGCTGTTGGTGCTTTTTGGTATATATGGGTTGTTTGTGATGCCTAAGCAGGAATTTCCGATCTTTACCATTCGGGAGGGATTGGTGGTAGGTGTTTATCCGGGCGCAAACTCGTCGCAGGTGGAAGAGCAGTTGACACAGCCCCTGGAAAGTTATCTCTTCAGCTATAAGGAGGTTAATAAGGTAAGAACCTATTCTGTTTCAAAGGACGGAATGGTAATTGTCTATGTGGTGTTGAATGATAATGTGACAAACGACGATGAGTTCTGGTCGAAGTTCAGGCATGGGCTGGTAGATTTTAAAAAGTCGTTGCCCTCGGGAGTTGCCGCACTGATGGCAAGCAACGATTTCGGAGAGACCTCCGCCCTGCTCATTTCGATAGAATCCAAAGATAAGACCTACCGTCAGTTGGAAGGATATCTTAAGGAACTTGAAAACCGTCTCCGAAAAATAGAATCTGTTTCAAATTTGCGTCATTACGGTCTTCAGAATGAACAGATTTCGGTATATCTTGACAAGGATAAGCTGGCGGCTTATCATCTCAACAGTTCCATCTTGCTGGCGACTCTTTTCAGTCAGGGGTTTACCACTGTCAGCGGCACTGTTGAAGACGACAATTTCTCGTCCCCGATTCATGTTTCGGAGACTTTTGCCAACGAGAAGGATGTCGGGGAGCAAATCATCTATACCGACCCTACGGGGGCTCTTATCCGCTTAAAGGATATTGCCCGTATTGTCAGGGAATATCCTAAACCTACCAGTTATATTACCAACAACGGCAGTAAGTCGATTCTGCTTTCCATCGAAATGTTGGAAGGGAATAATATTGTCCAATACGGCAAAGAGATCAAGAAAGTGCTGGACGACTTTGAAGAGGAGTTGCCCGATGATGTTACCTTCTTCCGTGTTGCCGACCAATCGCAGGTGGTTAACCATTCCGTCAACACTTTCCTTCGCGAGATGCTCATCGCCATTGCCACCGTTTTACTCGTAGTGATGGTCTTACAGCCCATTAAAGTAGCTTCCATAGCTGCCATGACCATTCCCATCACCATCTTTATATCCGTGGGAATTCTCTATGCCATCGGACTGGAGCTCAATACCGTCACTCTCGCCGGACTCATTGCTGTATTGGGGATTATTGTGGATGATTCCGTCGTCATCATTGACAATTATCTTGAAAAAATAGACCACGGTATTCCGCGTTGGAATGCTTCTGTTGATAGTGCCCGTGAGCTCTTCAAGTCGATTCTTTCGGCAACCTTGGCCATCAGTATCACTTTTTATCCTTTCTTATTCACTTCAAGCGGCATGTTCCGCGATTTCCTTTTGGCCTTCCCCTGGACGGTTACTATTACGCTGGGAGTCTCTCTGTTGGTAGCCATACTTTTCATTCCCTTTGTCCAATATAAACTCATTAAAAAAGGACTTCACTCTGCAGGAAATCATGTTAAAAAACAGCGGGTAGCCACTTTCATTCAGGAGAAATACAACATTTTGATTCAGTTTGCCTTTCGTTTCCCCAAAATCACTATCGGCATTGCCATTGCAGCCGTATTGGTTGGCGTATTGGTATTTCTCACCTTGCCACAGAAGATGATGCCCATCACCGAGAGAAATCAGTTTGCCGTTGAGATCTATCTTCCTCAGGGCTCTCCCCTTAGTGCAACCGCTGCTGTTGCCGATTCTCTCGAGAAAATGTTGATGAAGGACAAAAGGATTACCTCCATCACCAAGTTTGTAGGGACTACTTCGCCGAGGTTTCATACCTGTTATGCACCCAACTTTCCCTCTCCGAGTTATGCTCAGTTTATAGTCAGTACCAATACCATTAAGAATACAGAAAAGGTGCTGGATGATTATGCCGACAAATATGCCAATTATTTTCCCAATGCCGGAGTCAGGTTTAAGCAGCTTGATTATGTCTTTGCTTCCTCTCCGATTGAAATACGCTTAAGCGGCAATAATCCCGAAAAACTTAAACAAATTGCCGCACGAGTGATGGATGAAATGCGCAGGATGGGTAAGTTGCAGTTGGTGAGAAACAATTTTCAGGGAGAGTTGCCGGGCGTGGCAGTTGAAATCAATAATGAAGAGGCCAATCGTTTGGGCATTTCCAAGCCCACTGTTGCTACCAATCTTGCCTTGAAATACAGTGAGGGTATTCCCGTCACAACCGTTTGGGAAGGAGACTATCCCGTTCAGGTGGTCTTGAAAGCCGAACAGGAGAAGCCCATTGGATTTGATAAATTACGCGGTGAATACATCTCTTCCATTACCGGCGTAGCTGTTCCACTCGGGCAAATTGCCGATATCACACCCGACTGGTCCACAGGTCAGATAGTCAGAAGAAACGGAGTCTATTGCATCAGTATTTTGTCAGATGTAAAAAGAGGTGAGAATGTGGTTAATGTGTTCAAGGATGTCCAAAAAATGATTCGGGATAAGGTGCCGATTCCTGACGATGTGGAGCTAACGTGGGGTGGTACAAAAGAGCAGGATGGTGTAATATGGCCCATGCTTCTCAAGGGTATTGTAATAGCAGTATTGATAATCTTTATGATTCTGGTCTTTCATTTTAAAAAGGTCTCCTTGGCCCTCCTTATTCTCGGAATCTCCTGTCTCTCCATTTTCGGGGCGGTCATTGGGTTATCGGTGATGCAAATGGAATACAGTCTCACCTCAGTTTTGGGTCTTGTAGCTTTGATGGGCATTATTGTCCGGAATGGCATTATTATGTACGATTATGCCGAAGATCAGCGCATCAATTTCGGAAAATCGGCGCATGATGCAGCTCTTGAAGCGGGGAAACGTCGTATGCGCCCCATCTTCTTAACTTCAGCCGCTGCTTCCATGGGGGTTATTCCGATGATTTTGAGCAATAGTGCTCTGTGGGCTCCCATGGGAACCGTAATTTGCTTCGGAACCTGGTTCTCCATGCTCTTTGTGGTTACCGTTCTTCCTGTTTCCTATTGGCTATCTTTTGAAAGATTGGACAAAAGAAAAGTGTCCCATCATCAAAATGAAATTGAAACGAGAGAAGAATTCCCTGAAGAGATTTTGTAAAAGCTTATTTTTTCATCTCAGGATGAGAAGCAATATAGGCTTTGGTATTGTCGTATCCTATTTTGTAAATCTTGCGATATTTTCTAAAACTGAATAGACTTAATTTTTCCGAATTAAGTCCTTTGATGGGAATGTAGAAGTCGCATTTTCCGAATTTCTCTCCGCTTATCGCTTCTTCAATAATCGTATAGGCGTGATAGGTCGCTTCCTTTTTACTCACCGTACATGGAGAAGGAGTGAAATTGATCACATTAATCCCGATAATCACGTCACATTTATCTTCAATCAGCGGTTCAATCGGAAAATTATTTCTCAGTCCCCCATCCACATATTCAATTCCCTCAATCACATAGTTTTCAAAAAGGACCGGTATTGAGGCAGAGGCAATGGTAAATTCTTTCAGATGTTCTCCTTTATTTGTCAGCAACACTTTATTATTTCTGAAATCGATGCAGCAGGTACAGAATTTAATGTCAAGACTATCGAAATTGTTATACGGAATATATTTATTGAGTATCTTTTCCAATTTTGTCTGTTTAGAATAACCGGTGAAACGGGTAAGATCCAATTTGAAAATAGAGCCCAACCGATAGGTTTTTTCCTTTTTAACCATATCTAATATCTCCAAAGGCGAATAGCCGGCAGCGTAAAGAACTCCCACGATACTTCCCATGCTCGTTCCTGAAATATAGTCCGGTTTAATACCTGCTTCCTCCAGAGCCTGAAGAGCTCCAATATGGGCATAGCCAAGGGCACCCCCGCCGCTAAGACAAATGCCTATTTTCTTAGTATTGGCATTCTCCTTTTGTGCCAAAGTGAAAGTACTGCAGATTAAGATAAGGATTATCAATAAAAGGTTGATGCGATGCATATTCAAAGAATTTATTAATAAATCTATTTAATTTATTGAGGCAAATATACAATGATTTTTTTTTAATAAAATCATCCAACAAAAAAATATTCCTTCGAAGAAGTCAATTATAATTTAAGATTTACTGATATTTAATTATTAAATTGATGAAGCAGTTGATTCGCTTACATCAGTTAAAGAAAAATAGGCTTTTTCCATTGTTCCTTTCTTTATATGTAAGATTAAAGAAATGGCATCTTTCATATTTTCTTTTAATTTATCTATTGTCTTTCCCTGTGAAATTGCCTCTGGAACTTGTTCACATTGTCCTACATAAAAGCCATCATCAGACTTTTTAATTAATATGGTATATTCCATGATTTTTATCTTTATTCGTCGCAAATATACAATGATTTTTTTATTGTTATTACTAATCGCTGTCAAATGTTTTTTAACGACAATTCATCAATAGCAGTTTCTTTATTTGGTTATAGTGGGGTATTTGAACAAAAAATCGATTTTATATTTCTCCGAGTTGAGCAAAGTGTGGTAGCGGGCTCTGAAAAATTTTTTTTCTAAATAAAAAATAAAATGCAATTTATATTATTTATATATATATTTGTTTCCTCAAATTTAAACTAATATTTCTCATTAAGAGGGGCTTTTGTTTAATAACTTAATTGTTTTTTAATAAAGTTCATGCTGAGATGAAATTATTAAAATAATATTTTTATTAATAGAAAGTAGAATATTATTTTTAGGAATATAAAATTAATCAAACCATTAGACAATGAAAAAAATTAAATTCTTTTTTGTAATGTTATTATGTTTTATCTTGGCAGATAAAATTATGGCACAAGATAGCTGTAATGTTCAGATAATAACATATTTTAGCGCAGACTGTACGTTAACGGAATATTTTCTCGAAATGGCCGGGTTATTGAATAACGTAAATGTAGATAATTATGTTGTACAATGCAGTAATACAAGTCAACATTTTACTGCTATTTGTGAAAATGCATCGAATTATTCATGGAGTGTATCTGGGGATTCTTCTTGGTCATTTGATAATGAAGGATCCTCTATATGGGTTAGATGGGGAAATGCTTCTGATGTTGGAAGAATTGAAGTAACTGTTTTGACAACTGACGGGAATTATTGCAGTACAAGTATAGATGTTGTATTAATTGAAAGCCCAACCATTGCTTCATCATCCATCCCTGATTATTTTATTGAAGATGGAGAAAAAATAATCGAAATATGTCAATATGAGACAATTTCTTTTTTTGATGAGTCAACTTCAGAAACGGTACCTATAACCGGAAATTATTGGACAAGTGAAATAGGTTCTGATGCTACAACTGAAAATTATACCATATTTTATAATCAACCATACATTTCCACAATCTATCATTATGTGATGAATGATTGTGGATGTGGGGCTGAGGAAAAATATAGAATTAGAATTAAAGATGGTACAGACTTAAAGTTATCTTGCTATGGAACTGTATGTGGAGGTAGTCAAATGAATTATTCAGCATTTAACGATTGTAATTATTACTATTGGAGTGTAGAAGGGGGAACTATCATTTCCGGACAAAATACCCCAAAAATTTCTGTACAATGGCATCATCCTGAAAGCGGCTATGGAATAATCTCTTTGGATGGTTTTTTATGTGGAAATGAAATTTGTCCGGGACAACTTTCAAAGACAATTCCTGTTATTTCAAATGAAATTCCCATTAACGGACCAATAAAGTTGTGTGAAAATCAAATTTATTTATTTGAACTTCCACTTTGGGGATCAACGTCTTATCAATGGACAATAACACCAAGAAATGTGACAAATCCTCCTTCTAATGATTATATTATTCATCCGTATGAATCAGCAAACCAATTAATGATAGAATTTTTGCGAGAAGACAGCTATACCATATCTGTAGAATATGAATGTGATTTTTTAAATTGTGGACCTTATAATACTTCTAAACAAATTGAAGTACTACCTGTGTTGGAGATAGAAAGTAATAATAGTAAAATTTGTGAAGGGGCTTTTGGATTATTTACTAACAATGACAATGTAAATGTTGAATGGAAAATATTCAAAGACAATGTTTTGATTTATACTGAATACAATGATAGTTTACAATATTTATTTTCCGATTCGGGGTCCTATTGTATCACTGCAGACAATCAATACTATTGTAATCAGGCCAAATTCTTTACTGAAGTTATTGAATTGCCTCCTGCAGTTACTTCTGTGAGGGGAAATAATATTGCTTGTCCTAATTCTTATTTATTATTAGAATCCGAGCCGACCGATGTTCAATATTATCTTTCTTGGGAAGCTCAGTGCCAGTCTGCTAATCCTTTGGTAGCTGATGGAAATTCCGTTACATTCAATTATGGAGATAATGTTTGTAGTATAAATGTCTATCAAATAAATCAACAGTACGGATGCCGATCAGAGGCTTATGTTCATCAAGTAAGTCCCTTTCAGTTATCAAATACCGGCTTTCCAGACACATTAACTGTTTGTGCAAACTCTTTTTTGACATTGACAGTACCGGATCAATCTCCCGACGTTCTATACGAATGGTCTGTAGAACCCGAAGAAGCAATCGGCATACAAGAGAACAATACCGATAATACCGCTACTTTTATAGTAAATTATTTTGATATCTCTGTTATAGGTGATGTTCATATTATTTTAAAACGAACATTTTGTTCAGACTCAATAGAATATGCAACATTACCAATTGATGTAAGCATGATTATTTTGCCGGAGATTTCTTTCCCTTCTCCAGCATGTTCAGGGGATAACGTAATTTTCTATGCAATAGGAGGAAGTCATATTGACAACCAATATAAATGGAGTATCAACAACAATATCCTATATGGGGATACTATATTTTATATTTTTCCGGAAGGAGGATATTATGATGTTCAATTGGAATATACTCCGTTTCAAAATTGTGCTCCATCAGTTGTTACAAGCAACATTCACATACGTCCTTCTCCTTCGGCAACCGTAACGCAAATGCCTTCCGAAAGCAACGGTGATATTACCGTTTCGGAGCAAATTAATTGTACTTATCAATGGAGCTATAACGGAACCCCTCTTTCGGAAACAAGCTCGATTTGCCCATTTGCAGGTTACGGGAACTATTGTTGCACTGTAACCAATTCTCAAACAATGTGCTCAGCTTCTAATTGTCTCTTGATAGAAGATGCAAATACAGGAAGTGTTTGCCGCGGCATTAATGTGTCGGAATCTATATCTTGTACTTCCGGGACTTTTCATGTAGATAGTCCTGTTTTACCTGGATCATTAGTACATTGGGCTTCATCACCTTCAGCCGATATCAACCCTTCCTATGGAAATTATACCGAAATGGAATTTTACAATGCAGGATATTATGATGTTTTTGCTTCAGCAAATTATAATGACTCTTGTTATAGGGGAATAAAAACTGTTGAAATATTATGTGTGCCGGATTTTTATTTGTACTACGATTGTTCAGCTCACGGAATAAGAATCTTGGATAATTCACAATATCGGGCAAGCTATTCAATCCCTTCACGGACATTTACCATTAAAAGAGAAGGCTCCATTATAGGCTCGATTTCTATGAATGCCAATACTGATAATATTATGTTTCCCATAACTCTACCTGCTTCTACGACAAATTATACTGTTACAATGCATAATTCGGGTTGTGAGCTGAGTAAATATATTATGATATATCCTACAAATTCAATTGTAGGGATGGATGTCCCATCTTCTGTCTGTGCCGGAACCCCTGTACAAATGAATGCTACAATTCAGGGAAATCCTGCCTTTTTGTTTTGGAACTTTGGAGACGGCTCCTACCTGTATGCCACTGCTCCCTATCATACATATCAGGAGAATCCTAATCCTTATACAATTACGTTAACCGTGGCTGATTCCAACAATTGCCTTATTACTTCACAAGCTTCGATTAGAGCATTTGAAAATGATTTAGATGGACTTTTAAAACCTGTCGGTAATGTTGTTTGTGTCGGCACTGGAAGAAATATTGTTTACTCTCCGGCTTCTCCTCCTTCAAATTATACATGGAGTCCTGCGAATATTACCAATTCTATTAACAGTTATACAACTTATGCTACCGGAGATTATATTGTAAGAGTCGTCAACAATATAGGGTGCATTGATGAAAAGATGACCAATGTAGGATTCTATAGTCCTCCGATTGCCAATATATCGGGTGAAACGGATTATTGTGAGGGTGATTCAGTGAAATTATTTGGAAATACCGGAAGCAGCAACTCCTATTTATGGGAAATTGAGTATCCAGACCAGTCAACAAATTCATTTACAGATCCTAATATAGTGTTTCTGCCTGAACAGAGCGGTCTCTACCATGTAACACTAAACGTAAGTAACGACCATTGCAGTGCCGTCACAACTGCAACCGTAACAGTGCACCCCCGTCCCATTGCCCCCGTGATTTGCTATGTGGGAGACAGTTGTATTCACGAATCTGATGTGATTTTGGGAACTGTTAATCCACAACAAAATGTATTCTGGAATAATGGATTTTACTCCAATCAAGTGTTTATTTATACTCCCGGATATACTACTGCATATTATATAGATAGTTATGGATGTAAATCCGAAATCGACTCATTTTTAATCAATCCTGCTCCCAAATACGACGCTTTACTTACAGGTTGTTATACAAAATGCGAAAGAGACTTTATTGATACTCTTTCCATTTTTCGTTTTATACCTTTATATAAACCATGGAAATGGTATTATAACAACAATATAATTCAATCCGGAATGGGGGATTCTCCGTTGCTGACGCTACCATCTTTCGGAAACTATCATCTTGAAACCAACTATTCGCCGGGCTGTATAGCCGTTTCTCCGACTCTGACACTTGATCCTAAATTGAATTGCGGATGTAAAGATATACAGGTGACAGTTTTAGGATGCAACTGTATGGCTGAAGGATGTAAACTGTTTTATAAAGTAACCGTTAATATCTGCAATTTGGGAAATAATCATTTTTGTTTTGATGAGTTATATACCAATTCTGATGGAGAAATAACTTCAATTTCATCTCTTCCGGTATCTTTAGTGCCGGGAGACTGTATAGAGCTTTCTTTCGAATTTAAAGTACTAAATTACTCATTATCCGATATTGAATTCATATTATATGATCCTTGTACCAAGTGCGAAGAAACTTTCAGTGTTCCGCTCAATTTTGAAGAATGCACGGTGAGTGATTGTAATTTTGATGATTTTTCATTTAGTTTCATGGAAGACTTCAGTTCGCCCCATCAAACCTCCTATTTTAAATTTAATGCACTTATACCCGGAAATAGTACCGGGTTACTTGCCTTTTGGAGTGATCCGCCGCAAATTGTCGATTATTATTATAACCCACCAATTAATTTAGATGGAATACTTATGTTAAATTACGGACAATTGAATCAAATGGCAAATAATGATGAAGAAATATGTTTTCATGTTTTGGTGTGTTGGGATGAAAGTATGATTTGTCATATGACCTATTGTATCCTTGCAAAAGAATTTTTAGAATTAATTCCTCAAAATTTCAGACGTCTCAATATTTCCGGAAATGAACTCTTACCTTCCCTTGATTTCGAAATAACGCCAGACATTAAAAATGAAATTGTACAACCTTCCCTGATTCCCAATCCTGCAAATGATAGAGTAATTGTGACCGGTGTAGATCCCGATCAAGTTTATGAAATTACCGTTTTCTCCATATCGGGAGAAAAAATAAAGACGTATAATAATACTATCTTTTCAGTTGCAGATTATAGCACCGGGACCTATATTGTCCGCTTGATTACGGTAAAACATAAGTTATATTATTTAAAATTGATAAAACAGTAAAATAATACAAATTAAATTATGTAATTTTGTTTAGAAAATATTTTAACCAATAGACTATGAAAAAGAGCACAATAGCCATTATTCTTCTGTTATCAATATTCTCTCATCTTGAAGCCCAGCAGTGGGAATGGGCCAAATCTTTCAGTGGCTCGGACGGTCCTAACTACAACGATAAATGGAATGAAATCCGAAACACTGCTTTTGACAGTGAAGGCAATATTTACATTTTCGGAAGATTCGGGCCCAATGCCCAATTAGATGGGGAGCAGATATTGCCCTATTACGACCTGACTATGGGCACTTTTCTTGCCAAACTCTCTCCAGACGGTACCTTACTTTGGCATAAAGCCTTTAAAAATAAGCAATATGAATCTCATCCGTTTTGGATGGAACTGGTGGGAGACAGTGTTATTTCCATCAGCGGAGATATCAATATTCCGAGTGATTACGGATATGTTTATTTTTTAGATACTGTTATGTGGTATCATCAGATTCAGTCTATTCCTGACAGTTTGCAAAGTCTGCCCTTTATCAGGGGAAATTATAATTACTTTCTCACTTATGACCTGAATGGGAATCTTTTGGAAGACCATTATCTGCAGGTACAGGATAGGGACAGCATCCCCGGCTACGGACGTAATGACCCCTTTGATTTATCTCGTTTAGGCACTATTGCCCCTTTTCATGTGGACAAAGAAGGAAATACCTATTTCTATACAAGATATTGTTACTCCGGAAACGAAAATGATCCCATAACGGTGATCGTGGATCGGGAAAAATATTATGATTTTTATCTTCCCGGTTCTACTGCTTCTTCCAATGAAGGAATAGAAAATGTTATGATTTACAAATTTTCTCCCGATTGGGAGTTAATATGGAGTAAAAGATTGTTCGTCGAACATGACGGATTAGTATTAGGAGGAGATGCCGAATACAACGATTCTACAGGATATATAATGTATGCGAGGATTGGAGGACTTTCATTCGACAGTGAAGATAATATGTATCTGTCCGGGACTATTGAAGGTTATTTTTTAACCGAAACAAATCCCAATAGTTATCCTGCATTTTTATATCTGGATTCTCTTCACAGTATTGAATTCAGGGATGGAGGCTCCCATGGAGCACAAAGTTTTATCATAAAATATGATACTTCCGGAACGGTGCAATGGGAAAATCAACTTTATCAGCATTGTCCTGCCGAAGAACAAGCCCTGAATTGGCTTACTAATCATTTCTTTGCCGGGAATAGCTTGAATGAAGCCGGACATTCCGTCTGTGTATTGGGCAATGCCTATAACAGAGCTGCCAGTAGTATCTTTTTTGATAACGGAACTCTACTCTCTCAATACGGAGAAGAAAACGATACCCGTCTCTTCTTTGCCCGATTTGATATGGAAACCGGTCGCTATCTTTCGCATGGTATTTTCCCTATTTCACCAAGAGCTTCGATAAATATTAGCACATTATGTTGTAATGTTGCTTACGTGAATAATCAGGTTTTTGCCACTGCAAAATTTGTAGGAACCGCTTATGATACAGATACTACCTATTATGACTCAAATGCCAAACGAATCATCATGCTCACGCGTTGGCATGAATCGGGAACCTTTATTGACATGATTCCCATTTTCACGCCCAATGCCACACAATATAACAACCCCGGATTGACAATATTAAATGAGTCCGGTGATTTGTTTGCCACCGGTCAGTTTGACGGCAATATTATTTTCGATGGTACCACAATTTACGGAGGTGTTGGTCACAGCAATGCCTTTTTCGCAAAATACCATGATCCTTCATTTTCTGTTCCCTATGTTGGCATCACGGAAAATGAAATAGGTTCTTCTATTCTTCTATATCCTAATCCGGCTCAAGATATTCTCCACATTATCCTTCCCGATAACGAGAGAATAGAGCAATGGTCTTTATATCAAATTTCCGGTCTCAAAGTCATGGAAGGCAATTCCCGCTCACTCAACGTAAGCAATCTGGCTAAGGGCTGTTATATTATCAGAATTATCACCGATAAAAAAGTCATTACTGAAAAAGTGATTATTCAATAAGATTCCAGTTTCAAAGAGGAATTATTGGATTTCTAGAAAATAGTCATGGATAAATCACCCGCTTAGAGAAGAGAATTAATTTCCTGTTTATTTATTTCTTCTTGGAATGCTCTTGGATGCCCGTAGAGACGCGATTAATCGCGTCTCTACAAACAGGCCGGCGAGATCAGCGAGCCAGGGTGCCCAAATAAAAAAAGAGGCTATTAATAATCAATAGCCTCTTTTAAAGAAATATGTTCAGAACAATTATTCAGCTTTTGCTTCTTCTTCAGGAGCAGCATCAGCAACAGGTTCAGTAGCTTCAGCAGTTGGCTCAGTAGTTTCAGCAATTGGCGCAGTAGTTTCGGTAACAGGAGTTTCTTCAGCTTTAGAATCAGTTGCTTTGGCGCCCGATTTACGGCTACGTCTGGTTTTGGCAACTTTCTTCTTTTCATCGCTAGCGGTGTAAGTTTCGTTATAGTCAACCAGTTCAATAATGCACATTTCGGCATTATCACCTTGGCGGAAGCCTGTTTTAAGGATTCTGGTATATCCACCCGGACGGGTAGCTACCTTGGTTGCAATTTCTCTGAACAGTTCGGTAACTGCAAATTTATCCTGTAAGTATGAGAATACCATACGTCTTGAGTGGGTAGTATCATTCTTACTACGGGTAATAAGAGGTTCAACATAGAGTCTCAGTGCTTTTGCTTTAGCAGTAGTAGTTGAAATTCTTTTATGTTTAATCAGTGAAGAAGCCATATTTGACAGCATTGCTTCTCTGTGTGAGCTGGTTCTTCCTAAATGGTTAATTCTTTTCGCGTGTCTCATTTTTCTTAATCCTTATCTAATTTATATTTTGATACATTCATTCCAAATTCCAATCCTTTGGTTTTAACCAGGTCTTCAAGTTCGGACAATGATTTTTTCCCGAAGTTGCGGAACTTTAACAGATCGTTTTTATGGATAGCCACCAAGTCACCTAAAGTTTCCAATTCAGCAGATTTAAGACAGTTCAGAGCGCGAACTGATAAATCCATATCAACCAGTTTTGATTTCAAAATTTGGCGGATCACCAGAGATGCTTCGTCAAACTCTTCATTTACCTCGCTGTTTTCCTGTGAATCGAGTGCGATTTTTTCGTCGGAGAACAACGCAAAATGCTGGATTAATATTTTGGCTGCTTCTTTTAAAGCTTCTTTTGGGTGAATAGAGCCATCGGTAACGATTTCAAGAATTAACTTTTCAAAGTCGGTTCTTTGTTCTACCCTGAAACTGTCAACGGTATATTTAACATTCTTAACCGGAGTATGGATAGAATCGATAGATATCACATTAATTCCTTCGTGGAGAGATTTATTATCTTCGGCAGGAACATATCCGCGACCTTTATCAACCGTAATCTCCATCACAAGTTTAACGTTAGGATCCATACGGCAGATAAGCAATTCTGGGTTGAGAACTTGGAAAAAGTTTAAAAACTTATTCATATCTCCGGCAGTAAATTGCTCCTGGCCGGTGATTACGATAGTTGCTTTTTCGGAATTGTTATTCTCGATTTTGTTTTTAAAGCGAATTTGCTTCAGGTTGAGCACGATGTCGGTAACATCTTCCATAACGCCCGGTATTGAAGAAAACTCTTGCGCAATACCTTCAATTTTAATTGAAGTAATTGCGAAACCCTCTAAAGATGATAAAAGCACACGACGCAAAGCATTTCCTATGGTGATACCATAGCCTTGTTGCAAGGGACGGAACTCAAATATTCCATGAAAATCATCGGCTTCGTTAATGATTACTTTATCAGGTTTTTGAAATGTTAATATTGCCATTTTATACTTAATTTGGTATATATTGTTTTTATTTTATACTTACTTATTATTTTGAGTACAACTCAACAATTGCCTGTTCGTTGATATTTTCAGGAATTTCTTCTCTTTCAGGATAATTCATAAACTTACCGGAAAAGAGATTTGCATCCCATTCCAGCCAGCTGTATGGGTGAGATCTGCCGCTCAATGAATTGGTAACAATCTCCAATGCTTTGGAACGTTCACGAACTTCAACAATATCTCCAGGTACTAACAACATAGAGGGGATATTACAGATTTTCCCGTTTACCAAAATATGACGGTGATTTACCAATTGGCGTGCTGATGGTCTTGAGGGCGCAATTCCCAAACGGAATACAACATTGTCCAAACGGGATTCAATCAATTTCATTAAGTTTTGACCGGTAATCCCTCTCTTGCTGGCTGCTTTCTGGAACAATTTCTTGAATTGGCGTTCCAGCAAACCGTAGGTATATTTTGCTTTTTGTTTTTCTTGTAATTGAATTCCATATTCAGACAACTTATTACGTTTTCTGGATTGTCCGTGTTGTCCGGGAGGATAATTTTTTCTATCTAAATATTTATCTGCTCCGAAAATGGGTTCTTTAAATTTTCTTGCAATTTTTGTTCTTGGTCCCGTGTATCTTGCCATAACTATCTTAAATTTTCTTTGTTTTTTTTTATTGTTTGTTTTTTGTTGGCTCTATCATATTAATCTATTATGATTGCCTTGATTAATGACTATTAAACTCTACGACGTTTAGGTGGACGACAGCCATTATGTGGAAGAGGAGTAACATCCACAATCTCTTCTACCATAATACCTGATGAGTGAATAGTACGGATAGCAGATTCCCTGCCACCACCGGGGCCTTTAACAAACACTTTTACTTTTCTTAATCCAAGATCATAAGCCACTTTGGAACAATCTTGTGCGGCCATTTGTGCAGCATAAGGGGTATTCTTTTTAGACCCTCTAAATCCCATCTTACCGGAAGATGACCATGAAATAACCTGTCCGTCATTGTTGGTAAGGGATATGATTACATTATTGAAAGATGCGTAAACAAAAGCTTTTCCTACTGCATCTATTCTTACAACTTTCTTTTTGGTTGTTTTTGTATTTTTTGCCATAACTTTATATTTTCTCTTCCCAGATTCAGTTAATTATTATTTAGTTGCTTTCTTCTTGTTTGCAACAGTCTTTTTACGTCCCTTTCTTGTACGGGCATTATTTTTTGTGCTCTGTCCACGAAGCGGTAACCCAAGACGGTGACGAATTCCTCTGTAACAGCCAATATCCATTAACCTTTTGATGTTCATTTGAGTTTCTGAACGTAATGCTCCCTCAACTTTGATTTCATTTATAAGTCCACGGATTGCTGATAATTCATCATCATTCCATTCGCTTACCTTTTTATCCCAGCTAATGCCGGCTTTATTAAGTATCTTTTGAGCCGTACTTCTACCAATACCGTAGATGTATGTCAAACCGATTTCCCCTCTTTTGTTTTTTGGTAAATCTATACCTGCAATTCTTGCCATACTTTTTTATCTGTTTTATTTGTTGTTAATGATTATCCCTGACGTTGTTTAAATTTAGGATTTTTCTTGTTAATTACATAGACTACACCTTTTCTTCTCACAATGATGCAATCTTCTGTTCTTTTCTTGACTGATGCTCTGACTTTCATTTTCCTTTATATTTTTTATGATTTATGTCTGAATGTAATTCTGCCTTTGCTTAAGTCGTAGGGGGACATTTCCACCTGAACTTTATCTCCCGGCAATATTTTGATATAATGCAATCTCATCTTACCTGAAATATGAGCTGTGATGACATGCCCATTTTCAAGTTGAACACGGAACATAGCGTTACCGAGAGATTCGATAACTACGCCGTCTAGTTCAATGGAGGATTGTTTTGCCATACTTTTTTTCTTTTTATATTACTTTATTCCCTAATACTTCTTCTATATATTCGTATGTTGATAAAACTTCTGTCCCTTTTGATGTTATCGCCAACTGATGCTCAAAGTGCGCTGAGGGTTTTCCGTCTATGGTCCTGATTGTCCAGTGATCCTTTTCCATAAAGACTCTGGGAGATTTCAGATTGATCATAGGCTCTATACAGATTACCATTCCTTCGCGGAGCAAATCTCCTGTGTGCGGCTTTCCGTAGTTGAGAACATCCGGTTTCTCGTGCATATCCTTTCCAATCCCATGTCCGCATAATTCTCTGACTACTCCGTATCCGAATGATTCCACGTAGCTCTGAACCGTATGTCCAATGTCTCCCGTTCTATTTCCTTTCACCGCAACATCGATGGCTTTGTATAAAGACTCTTTTGTGCGCTTTATCAGGAGCCTTTTTTCTTCGGAAATCTCTCCGACAGCAAAAGTATAGGCGTAGTCTCCGTGAAATCCATCTTTATAAACTCCGCAATCAACCGAGATAATATCTCCTTCATTCAGTACAGAATTATTCGGGATGCCGTGAACCACCACATCATTAACTGATAAACAGACCGATGCAGGATAGCCATCATACCCTTTAAAAGATGGAACTGCTTGATGATCTCTTATATACTCTTCTGCAATTTTATCCAGGTATGTAAGCGGAACTCCCGGTTTGATCATCTTGGCAACTTCGGCAAGCGTTTTACCAACAAGCAAAGAACTTATTTTTATTAATTCTATTTCAGAATCCGTTTTTAATTTTATCTTATTGAACATTTCTATTATAAAGTACGCCCTTTAAATCTTCCGCTTCTTGACAAACCTTCATAATTTCTCATTTTCAAATGGCTGTCAATTTGTTGTAATGTATCCAGAACAACTCCTACCATAATCAACAAAGAAGTACCTCCGAAGAACTGTGCAAATTGTTGATTTACTCCAAACAATCTGATGATAGCAGGTAATATGGCAACTATTCCAAGGAATATTGAGCCCGGCAAAGTAATCTTTGACATGATTTCATCAATAAGCTGGGAAGTCTGTTTGCCTGGTTTTGTGCCGGGAATAAAACCTCCGTTTTTCTTCAAATCTTCAGCAATCTGGCTTGGGTTAATGGTAATTGCCGTATAAAAATAGGTAAAAGCAATAATCATGATAAAGAAAACTGCATTGTATCCAAATCCGTTATAGTCAATAAAACTTTTCCAAAAACCTCCGGTAGATTGTTCTGTGATAGAGACAAAAGTTAAAGGGAGGAACATGATAGCCTGAGCAAAAATGATGGGCATAACTCCTGCAGCATTTACTTTAAGAGGTAAGAAGTTTCTGACACCGCCATATTGTTTATTGCCGACAATTCTTTTAGCATATTGAATCGGAATTCTTCTGGTTCCTTGAACAAGTAAAATACAAACACTGATAACCGCCATCAGCATCACAATCTCAATGATGAAAATAATCGGGCCTCCGTTCATTTCTCCGATACGAGAGATAAATTCTGCTTTAATAGCGTAGGGAAAACGGGCAATGATACCAATCATAATGATAAGAGAAATACCATTTCCAATTCCTTTATCCGTAATTCTTTCACCCAACCACATAATAAACAGGGTGCCTCCAATCAGCAGAATAAAAGAGGTGAGCGAAAATGCCGAAAATCCAAGAATTGACGTATTGAGCATAGTTTCTGAAACTGCGCCGGAAAATTGATTTTGAATATTGGCAATATATGCAGGGGCCTGAATTGCAACAACGGCTACGGTAAGATAACGGGTAAGCTGGTTAATTTTCTTTCTTCCACTGTCGCCTTCCTTCTGAAGTCTCTGAAAATAAGGAACAGCTAAAGTCATCAATTGAATCACGATAGAGGCAGAGATATAGGGCATAATTCCCAATGCAAAAATGGATGCGTTTGAAAATGCACCACCTGAAAACAGGTCTAACATTCCGAGCAACCCCTCTTGAGTAGCTTTGGTAAATTCACCTAAAGAGGCAGGATTGATCCCCGGAAGAACAATATGGGAACCCAGACGGTAAATTAAAATAATTAATAACGTATAAAGAATCCGCTGACGTAATTCTTCAATTTTGTATATGTTTTTAAAAGTTTCAAAGAAATTTTTCATACGTGTTATAATTTTGTGTCAATGTTTCCCTTATTGTAGTTTTTAGATAGTTTCTACCTCAACGGTTTCTTCTTTTTTCGAAATAGTGATCAGGTTAGCTTTTCCTCCTGCTTTTTCGATAGCTTCCTGAGCTGTTTTAGAGAAAGCATGAGCCGTAACGACTAATTTTTCTGTTAAGGTACCTTTTCCCAGGATTTTAACAAGATCTTTTTTCTTCAATAAGCCATGATTAATAAGAGTTTCAGGATTGATTTCCGTAACTTTTAATTTCTCAGCTAAGGTTTGAAGTGTGCTAAGGTTAATGGCATTGTATTCAACTCTGTTAATATTTTTGAATCCTCTTTTAGGTAATAATCTGTAAATAGGCATCTGACCACCTTCAAATCCGATTTTACGACTGTATCCGGATCTGGATTGTGCTCCTTTGTGTCCTTTTGTAGAAGTTCCACCTTTTCCGGAACCTTGACCTCTACCAATTCTTTTTGATGCTTTTGTAGCTCTTTCAGCTGGTTTCAAACTGTTTAAATTCATCTTATCTAATTTCAAATACTGATTAATAATCGGGTTAAATTTCTTCTGTCTGCAACAAATGTTTAATGGAATCAACAATTCCTAAAATTTGAGGAGTAGCATTGTGTTCAACTGAATGATGCATTTTTTTCAGACCTAATGCCTGAAGTGATCTTTTTTGGCGTGCCGGTCTGTCAATAGCACTTCTAACTTGGGTAATTTTAATCTTTTTCATCCTATTATAATATGTATATATTTCACTTTTTTTTCTCCATAAAATACAAATTGCAATCATTTTGTATTAATTGCAACCTATTTTTTTCACATTAAACTATTAAGAATTCCCCTGCACTGTTCCATCTGTTTTTTATATAGTCCGTGAAATCAAGTAGTTGCGTTTGTTCTCTGAGCTCTTTGTACTTTTAACTTATTTCACTTCAAAAAGTCGGCAAATGTACATTTATTTTTTATATAAATCGCAACTTGAGTTATTTTTTTTATTTTTTTATTTCAACAATAGAAGATTTCTGCTTGTTTTTATTTTTGGGGAACATCTTTCATTTTGTTTTATACAATATTATTATATATGATTAACCGGAATGAATAAAAAAAAATCAAAATCGATGCATAGAGTATTATGTATAAATAATTTTGTATATTTGCCGACTTTTTATTATGAACAAAGGATTGTTGGAGAAGTAGTTCAAAATGTTTATTTTTAGAAAGTTGTGAGGAAAGTCCTAAAAACTTAAATTGAAAAAAGACAGTATAAATATTATAAATCAAATCAAAAAATGTCTGGATTAATAGGAAAAAAAATTGGTATGACTAGCATCTATGGTGCCAATGGAAAGATAATTCCATGCACGGTGTTGGAAGCTGGTCCTTGCGTTGTTACGCAAGTTAAAACCATCGAGAAAGATGGTTATGAAGCGATCCAATTGGCTTATGATGAAAAGAAAGAAAGCAAGACATCTAAGCCATTGATGGGTCACTTTGCAAAAGCAGGGATAACCCCAAAGAAAATCTTAAAAGAATTTACCCGTTTTGAAGCAGGTCATAGAAAATATTTCGGAGATATTCTGGATGTTACTATTTTCATTGAAGGTGAATTTGTTGATGTTAGCGGTGTTTCCAAAGGGAAAGGCTTTCAAGGGGTTGTGAAACGTCACCATTTTCGTGGTGTTGGCGACTCTACTCACGGTCAACATAACAGGCTTAGAGCTCCTGGTTCTTTAGGTGCTTCTTCATGGCCTTCAAGAGTTATGCCGGGAATGCGTATGGCAGGAAGAACCGGAGGAGATAAAGTTAAAATGATCAATCTCCAAATCTTGAAAATTGTACAAGAAAAAAATTTGATTTTAGTTAAAGGTTCCGTTCCAGGACCTAGTGGTTCATATATAATTATTGAAAGATGGAGTTAAAAGTATATAAAATAGACGGAAGTGAATCTACAAAATCGGTTACATTAAACGATTCAATCTTTAATGTTGAACCTAATGATCACGCAATTTGGCTTGATGTTAAACATTATTTAGCCAATCAAAGACAAGGAACCCACGATACTTTGGAAAAATCTACGATCTCCGGAAGTACCAGAAAGCTAAAAAAACAAAAAGGAACCGGAGGCGCTCGTGCCGGTAGTATTAAATCTCCTACTATCAGAGGTGGTGCTACTGTTTTCGGCCCTCATCCCAGAGATTATAGCTTTAAACTGAATAAGAAAATCAAACGTCTTGCCAGATTTTCTGCTCTTTCATACAAAGCAAAGGAAGATAAAATCCTCATTATTGAAGATTTCGCCTTTGATACTCCTAAAACGAAAGCATATCTCGATATTTTGAAACATTTTAATCTTGATGATAAAAAAACTTTATTGTTGGCCAATGAATCCAATCAAAATGTTTTTATCTCTTCAAGAAATCTAAAACGTGCAAAAGTTATCAGAGCTTCTGACGTAAATACCTATGACGTATTGAATGCAAGTAATCTTATTATTTGCGAAAACAGTATTCCGGACATTGAGAGAATGTTAGGAGAAAAAGAATAATAATCGTTAATAATTTATATTGAAATGAACGTATTAATAAAGCCCATTATAAGTGAAAAAATGACCCAAATGGCGGAAAAATATAATCGCTATGGATTCATTGTTGTCAGAACGGCTACTAAAACCCAAATTAAAAAAGAGGTTGAAGAATTATACGGTGTGAAAGTCCTTCAGGTAAATACCTTAATACAAAGAGGAAAAGAGTCATCCCGCTACACCAAAGCAGGTATGATTACCGGACAGAAGAACACTGTGAAAAAAGCTATGGTATTCGTTAGTAAAGAAGAAAAGATTGATTTTTATAGTAGTATTTAAAAAATGGCATTAAAAAAGTACAAACCGGTTACACCAGGTCAGCGCTTTAAAGTAATTAGCGCTTTTGACGAAATTACCACCAATAATCCTGAAAAGGGTTTACTTTGTCCGAATCCCAAAACCGGCGGACGTAACAATAGTGGTAAAATGACGATGCGGTATCGCGGAGGCGGTCACAAGAAGATGTATCGTTTTATTGATTTTAAAAGAGATAAAGACGGAATTCCCGCAGTAGTAAAGAGTATCGAGTATGATCCTAACAGATCTGCACGTATCGCTTTATTGTTTTATGCTGACGGCGAAAAACGTTATATCATTGCTCCTCACGGAATTAAAGTGGGACAACAGATTATCTCAGGCGCAGGTGTTTCTCCTGATTTGGGAAATACGCTATTCTTAGGTGAAATTCCTTTCGGTTCAGTAATTCACAATATAGAACTTCGCCCGGGTCAGGGTGCTAAAATGGCCCGTAGCGCTGGCTCTTATTCTCAATTAATGTCCAGAGAGGGAAAATATGCCGTAATTAAAATGCCTTCCGGCGAAACGAGAATGATTCTCTGCAGTTGCAGAGCTACTATCGGAATGGTTTCTAATGTTGACCATAGTTTGGAGATTTCCGGTAAAGCCGGTAGATCCCGTTGGTTAGGTCGTCGTCCAAGAGTTCGTGGCGTTGTTATGAATCCTGTTGATCACCCAATGGGTGGTGGTGAAGGCCGTGCTTCCGGTGGTCACCCACGCTCCAGAAAAGGTTTGCCAGCAAAAGGATACAAAACCAGAGCTCCTAAGAAAAATTCTGATCAATATATTATCGAAAGAAGGAAGAAATAATTTTTAAAGATTAAAAAAGTATGAGTCGTTCATTAAAAAAAGGTCCCTATATTCATTATAAACTTGAACAAAGAGTTCTCGAAGCTCAAAAATCTGGAAAAAAAGTTACTCTTAAAACCTGGTCCAGAGCTTCTGTTATTACCCCTGATTTTGTTGGCTTAAATATTGCTGTTCATAATGGAAATAAGTTTATCCCTGTTTATATTACCGAAAATATGGTAGGTCATAAATTGGGTGAATTTTCTCCTACACGTATTTTTAGAGGTCATGCAGGTCAGAAAGATAAAGGGAAAAAGTAATTTCTTCTTTTTGTCCTGATTTATCGGCAATATTTGTCGGTCGAATGTTTTATAAACCTTATTTCATTACGGAAATAAGGTTTTTTTATTTTTCCCCATTGATTGTTTTTTTACTATTTTTGTCGATTAAATTTTATTGTTATGGCAGATTATTTGTACAGGAATGTAAACAAGGTTACCACCAAAATCTTGCAGAAAATGCGCGACGAAGGTGAAAATATTGCGATGCTCACTGCTTACGATTATTCGATGGCGAAGCTACTGGACTTATCCAAAATTGATGTGATTCTTGTTGGGGATTCTGCTGCCAATGTGATGGCAGGCTATAAAACCACTTTGCCTATTACTCTTAATGAAATGATCTATCACGCTTCTTCTGTGATGAGAGCCGTTGAACGTGCCTTGGTAGTGGTCGATATGCCTTTTGGAACCTATCAGGGAAATTCAAAAGAAGCGCTTTGCTCGGCTATCAGAATTATGAAAGAATCAGGTGCAGATGCAGTGAAAATGGAAGGTGGTGTCGAAATCTCTGAGTCTGTGGACCGTATTTTGTGTGCCGGAATTCCGGTTATGGGACACCTGGGACTGATGCCTCAATCTATTAATAAATTCGGAACTTATTCTGTGAGAGCAACCGACCAAAAAGAAGCTGATAAGCTATTGTCAGATGCCCGTATTCTTCAAAATCACGGTTGTTTTGCTATTGTGCTTGAAAAGATTCCTGCTACACTTGCGAAAGAAGTAACCGCTTCCATTTCAATTCCTACTATTGGTATTGGTGCCGGTCCCCATGTGAGTGGACAGGTTCTTGTTTTTCACGATATGATGGGAATTACCCAACAGTTTTCACCTCGCTTTTTAAGAAGATATCATAACCTCTCTAAGGAAATTATAGACTCTGTTTCTCATTATATTGAGGATGTCAAAAGTGGAGATTTTCCGAATAATGAAGAAAAATACTAATATTAATTTTTGATGAATTATCTTGAAGATATCCAAAGCAGAGTGTTGTTTGAAGACAATCATCTTATTATTATCAATAAACGTGCCGGTGAAATAGTTCAAGGGGATAAAACGGGCGATATTACCCTGATAGATAAAGTGAAGAACTATTTGAAAATCAAGTATCAAAAACCTTATAATGTTTTTTGTGGTTTGGTTCATCGTATTGACAGACCGGTGAGCGGTGTGGTGGTTTTTACCAAAACATCCAAGGCACTGAGTCGTATGAACCAATTAATTAAAGATAGAAAATTTAAGAAGTTATATTGGGCTATTGTTGAACTTCCTCCCGAAATAAAAGAGCAAACCCTCTCTTCTTATATTGTAAAAAACGAGAAATTGAATAAATCATTTATTTCTTTTGTTGAAAAACCCGGCTATCAGAAGTGTGAACTCTCCTATAAAACAGTAGGCTCAACCGAGCGTTATACCTTGTTGGAAATTATATTGCAAACCGGAAGACATCATCAAATCAGAGCTCAACTTGCTGCTAATAATACAATTATTAAAGGTGATTTGAAATATGGGGCACATCGTTCCAATGAAGATGGCTCCATTTGTCTACATGCCCGCAAAGTCGAATTTGAACATCCTATAACCCACCAGCTGATATCTGTCGAAGCGGAACCTACCACTCTTATTTTTCGGAAAATCTGGGGAATTTAATTTTTTATATCCTCTTTTTTTTCTGGATATTGTTATTCTTTTTTATTGTATTTTTGTTGAAAATTTTTTAGCGTTGAATAAAAATATTAGATTATGAAAAAGATACTTACAATTATGTTAATTTTTGTTGTTTTTGCCGGCTACGGACAATCGTTACGTCTTATGGTGGATGGAGTGAGCTGGAACAACAATGATACTGTCTCCCTTGTAGTTAGAAATGTCAATAGTGAGAATGACTTTTATATTGACGTTGCCAATCTTACAGATTCAGTCATTGATTTGATGGTGAAAAAAACCGAATTATATGTGGTAGCAGGCACGGCAAATGTTTTTTGTTTCGCCAATCAATGTTATGGTGGTAATCAATCAGCAGACCCGGTTTATATTCAACCCGGGGATACTATTTCCCATGCTCAAGATCCTGCCGCTGCATTCCATATTATTTATTCTCCGGATAATAACTTGGGAACTACTATTATCAAATATACTTTCTTTGATCAGATTGATACAACTGTATCAACGAGCCTGATTATGAAATTTGTTTCCCAAGTTGGAACCAATAACTATGCTGCAGCTTATTCTCTTTCAGCATATCCAAACCCTGCAACTTCATCTGTTACAGTTAAATATGATATTAATATGCCGCATTTTTCTTCTGCTGATTTAGTAGTGAAAAATTTGATGGGGGCTACTTTATATTCTACACCTCTGGCTCATACCAGTGACAAAGTTTTAATTGATTTGTCAGATTTCACCCCGGGTATTTATTTCTATTCTATTCAACAAGGGGGTAAAACACTGTTAACTAAAAAATTAATAGTTAAATAAATTTTCTGTATTTCTAAAAATGCAATTTTAAAGTGATTACTCTTTGGGTCTTATTATCAAATCATTTGTTACCTGCAACTGATAATTTTGCCCCAAGGATAGTGGTGCAAACGAATTGGATTACTTTTGTCATCCTTGCTATTCTGTTACTGTTGTCTTTTGTTTTCTTTTTTTATCGAAGAAAGATAGTCTTGATGATTAAAGCTCTTTTTTCACAAAGACATTTTTCTCAATTGTTACATGAGGGAAAATTGTTTAATGAAAGAATATATCTTTTTGTTTTATTAATCATTTTTTTGACACAAGGACTCCTGATCTATTTTTTAATCGAATGTTTTTTTCCGAATTTATTTGATTCGGTAGCACCCTTTTTGTTATATCTTATTTTAGTTGGTGTCGTATTATTAGACTATTTTCTTAAAATGCTTGTTGCTTACATTTTCACCTATCTCTTTGAGTATAATGATGAAAGAAGCGGCTATTATTTGAATAAAATTTTCTATTATACCCTGATCAGCTTAGTGCTTTTTCCTGTTTTGATTTTGGTTAAATATACCGGCATAAGGGAATTCTTGTTTATTTATTTGGTTGTATTTATTGCCACTTATACAATAATGTGCTATAGACTTTTTACTTTAAATCAAAAAAAAATCAATCCATTCCATTTTTTTATTTATTTTTGCACGTTTGAAATTTTGCCGTATGCTTTGTTGGTAAAATTGCTCTTTCTTATAGAAAAACAGCTGTTTTAATATGATTGATAAAATATTGCATTTTTAATATGAAAATAAAAAACATCTTAATTTCACAATTTGCACCTGCTGATTTCGACAAATCTCCTTATGCTGAATTGACAAAAAAATACAGTGTGAATATTGATTTTTATAAATTATTCAGGATCGAAAATGTATCAGGACTCGAATTTAGAAAATCAAAAGTCAATATTCTAAATCATGATGCCGTCATTTTTTCCAGTAAAAATACGGTCGATCAGTTCTTTTATCTGGTAAAGGATTTAAGGATTGATATTCCTGAATCTATGAAATATTTTTGTACTACGGAAGCTGTTGCCCATTATTTGCAAAAATATATTCAATTTAGAAAACGTAAGATTTTTTATGTAAAAAATAGCAATCCGATTAGTGTGTATGACCTGTTTTTGAAAAATAAAGAATTTAAGTATTTGATTCCTTGTGGTTCAGATTCTATGGGAACTCAATATGTGGAATTTTTTGAAAAAAATGGAATTCAATTCACACAAGCTGTCATATTCAATATTATTCCTGCCGATATTAAGAAAGATATAGATATTACGAAGTATGACATGATCGTTTTTTTCAGCCCCTCAGGGGTGCAGGCATTTCATCATAATTTCCCTGATTTTGTTCAGGGAGAGATGGTTTTTGCTGCATTAGGCCATACTACTGCTTCTGTATTTGAAACCTATGGATGGGAGTTGCAGGTGGTTGCTCCTACAAATGAAGCGCCTTCAATTACGGCTGCGATAGAACTCTTTTTGAAAGATCATGCTACCCGAAGAAGATAGTTTAACATCACTTTCTTTCAAAAAGAAAGAGAGAATTACTTCGAAAACATTACTTCAAAATATTATTGTTAAAGGAACTTCGCTTTTTATTTATCCAATTAAGTGCTATGCACTTTTTGTTCCGGTTAAAGATGGTAATGAATGCAATCAAATTGCAATTTCTGTACCTAAAAGAAATTTTAAAAATGCAGTAGATAGAAATAGAATTAAAAGAATTATCAGAGAATCCTATCGTCTTAATAATAAGCAAGTTCTTATGCCATCTACCTCGGGTGTAACTAATAGAGTTGCCTTGTTATTTGTTTATGTCGGAAAAGTAATTCCTGACTATAAGTTGATTGAAAGAGTAATGGTTGATTTGTTAAAAAAAATATCGCAATTGGTGTAATATCACTTATATGAATAAAATAAATCATTTATTGTCTTCCTTTTTTATCTTGGTGATTAAACTGTATCAGGTAACGCTATCTCCTTTTCTGGGGCGTCAGTGTCGTTATCTGCCCACTTGCTCAAATTATGGCATTGAAGCCATTACTAAACATGGAGCTTTTAAAGGAGGGTGGTTGACTATTAAACGTTTGTTGTCGTGTAATCCTTGGGGTGGAAGTGGTTATGACCCTGTCCCATAATATAATTTAGGGCGTATTTTTAATATTTAATATATATATATTATCTTTGCAGCCAATTTTTTTGAAAATATAATTTTATTGTAACTAAATGTGTTTGATGTATGAAAATCTCTTTTAATTGGCTCAAACAATATATAAATTTCGATTTGTCCCTCGAGGATACTGCTAAGTATTTGACAGATTGTGGTCTGGAAGTTGAATGTTTTGAAGATTTCGAAACAGTAAAAGGTGGTTTGGATGGTTTTGTAATTGGAGAAGTACTAACTTGTGAGAATCATCCTGACTCCGATCATCTTCATATTACCACTGTGAATACAGGGACAATGCAACCGCTTACTATAGTTTGCGGAGCTGCTAATGTTGCACAAGGACAAAAAGTAGTGGTTGCAACTATTGGAGCTGTTGTATATCATGATCAGGATTCTTTTGTAATTAAAAAATCAAAAATAAGAGGGGTTGTTTCCGAAGGAATGATTTGTGCTGAAGATGAAATTGGAATTGGGTCCTCTCACGACGGAATAATGGTGCTGGATGCAAATGCTAAACCCGGAACTCTTGCTGCCGCCTATTTTAAGGTCGAGAATGATGCCATTTTTGATATTGGACTTACTCCAAACCGAAGTGATGCAATATCTCATTTTGGAGTTGCCAGAGATTTGTATGCCGTTCTTAAAGTAAATAATATACCCTGTTCTCCCATTATTTATCCCAATGTTGAAGACTATATCCCGTCTGCTAAAATGAGCGCTGTAGATATTGTTCTTGAAGATAAAATTGGTTGTCCGCGTTATACAGGATTGACCATTCATGATGTTGAAGTAGGAGAATCCCCCGAGTGGCTTAAAAACAGATTGCGATCAATAGGTTGCCGCCCTATCAATAATGTGGTGGATGTTACTCAATATATAATGTTCGAAATTGGGCAGCCACTTCATGCATTTGATGCTGACAAAATAATCGGAAATAAAGTAATTATAAAAAAACTCCCTGAAGGAACTCCTTTTACAACTTTGGATGGTCATGAAGTAAAACTAAGTAGTGAAGATCTCATGATTTGCAATGAAGAAGAGGGAATGTGCATCGCCGGAGTTTATGGCGGCGTTAAGTCAGGTGTTACTTTTAATACGAAAAATGTATTTTTGGAAAGTGCTTATTTCAATCCCTGTTCTATCAGAAAAACTTCTAAACGGCACAATCTTAAAACAGATGCCTCTTTCAGATATGAACGTGGTTGTGATCCCGAAATAACTAAATATGCCATCAAAAGAGCTGTTAACCTGATTCAGGAATTGACCGGTGCTACTAAAATATCTGTAATTACTGATATATACCCGACTGAAATTGAACGCAAAAAAATAATTCTCAGCTTTGATGAAATTAACAGAGTAGCCGGGAAGGATATTGACAGACAGTTGGTCTCCAATATTTTATTGTTGCTTGGGATGGAAGTACATGCCAATAGAGAAGAACAGTTGATGGTTACGATTCCTCTTAACAAAAATGATGTGACCAGACCTATCGATTTGATTGAAGAGATTTTAAGAATATATGGTTATAACAATATCGAGATTCCCGATACCATGACCTATAAACTCTCGGTCGATAAAAAAATCTTAAATTCTGATTTTCAGAAAATAATCTCTCAATATCTTGCAGGCAATGGTTTTTTTGAAATAATGAACAATTCTCTTACTAAAAAATCATATTCTCAAAGTTTCGATTTTATTGATGAAAACAGAACAGTTGCCATTTTGAATCCCCTAAGCAGTGAGTTGAGTGTGCTTCGTCAGTCTCTGTTGTTTTCCGGACTTGAAAATATTGTCCGAAACATCAATAATAAGAATCCAAATCTCAAATTATTTGAATTCGGCAATTGTTACCAAAAAAATATGACGGCAACTAAAGAAGATGTCGTTTCTAACCGTTTTATTGAAAATCCTGTTTTAAGCATCTTTCTAACCGGTAATTCCGGAAACGCTAATTGGTGCCAAGCAGCTCAGGAGATGGATTTCTTCCTGTTAAAGAATTATGTGCATAATCTTTTCAGGATTTTAAATTTCCCCATTTTGCAGCTGACTACTTCTGTGGACGATTCAACTCTTTTTATGGAAAACTTATGTTACTTTTTAGGGGAAAATCAGATTCTTAAAATGGGTAAAATTGGCCCCAAGGTGTTAAAATACTTTGATATTAAAAAGCCGGTTTATTATGCTGAAATCTATTTGGATATGCTTTATCCCAATTGCTTTAAATCGGAAGTTGAATATCGGCAGATTTCACTTGCCCCTGAAGTGAAAAGAGATTTGGCCCTGGTCATTGACCGTGATATTAGTTATGAAAAACTTGAATTTATTGCAATTAAGTATGGCTCAAAATTATTAAAACAAGTAAGGTTGTTTGATGTTTATGAAGGAGATCAGATTGAAGCAGGGAAGAAGTCTTATGCGCTTCAGTTTATTCTTCAACATAATGAAAGAACATTAAGTGAGGAAGAGATTAATAAAGTTATGAGTAAATTAATTGCCGCTTATGAAAAAGAGATTGGAGCAAGATTAAGATAAAAAAACTCAAAATCAGACTTGGAAATATACTATGCAAATTATTACTTCAATTGATATAATTCCGAAATTTGTGAATCCGGTTGTTACGGTGGGCTCCTTTGATGGAGTTCATTTAGGACATCGCAAAATACTACAACAACTTAAAGACAGCGCTGCCCGATTAAATGGGGTGAGCGTTGTGATTACTTTTGATCCTCATCCGCAGCAACTGCTAAATCCAAATTCAGACTTTTTCCTCATCAATACTCCTGAAGAAAAAATAAAACTTCTTGAAAAGGAGAAAATTGATTATTTAATAATCATTCCTTTTACAAAAGAATTTTCTGAAATGTCTTCTACTGAATATTTTGAGAAAATCATTGTCAATACTATTCGTGCAAAAGCCATCGTGATGGGACCAAATCATTCTTTTGGCAAAAATAGGGAAGGAAATTATGATACAGTCGTTGATATCGCCAAAAGAGAAAATATTGAGATAATCAAGATTCCTGAATATATTGTTAAAGATTGTGTAGTCAGATCTGCCATTATTAGGAAGCATATAAGTAAGAAGGATTTTAAAACGGCTGAAGAATTGCTGGGTCATTCTTTATAAGTAATATCCTTTTGGGTTAAAAAATAAAAAAAGAAAATTGCAAAATTGAAAACTAAATAAATAGAATGAAAAATCTTATCATTGTTGAATCTCCGGCAAAAGCTAAAACTATTCAAAAGTTTATTGGAAAAGAGTTTGAAGTTATTTCAAGTAAGGGACATGTGCGTGATTTGCCTCAAAAGGATTTGGGAATTAACGTGGAAAAGGGATTTGAGCCCCTTTATGAAATACTTAGCGACAAAAAGAAATTGGTTGCCGATATTGGAAAAATGTCTGCTAATGCCGATACTGTATGGCTTGCAACTGATGATGACCGCGAAGGAGAAGCCATTTCCTGGCATCTTATTGAATCTGCTAATATCCCAAAAGATAAGATTAAAAGAATTGTATTTCATGAAATCACCAAATCTGCAATAGAAAAAGCATTGGCATCTCCCCGTCAACTTGATGTTGACCTTGTAAATGCACAACAAGCCCGAAGAATTTTGGACAGATTGGTCGGATTTGAGCTTTCTCCGGTTCTTTGGCGAAAAGTTAAACCCCAACTATCAGCGGGTAGAGTTCAGTCGGTTGCAGTTAAATTAATTGTTGAGCGGGAAAATGAAATTCATAAATTTAAATCAGACTCTTCTTATAAAGTTGTAGGATTGTTTCATCCTGCAAAAGATGAGAAAATTGAACTGGAGGCTGAATTAAATCAAAAATTTAATGGGGATGAAGACGCTGCTTCTTTTCTGGAAGATTGTAAAAATGCCACTTTCTCTGTTGCTGCTGTTGAAAAAAATCCGGGAAAAAAATCACCTTCTGCTCCTTTTACTACTTCTACTCTGCAACAAGAAGCTTCACGTAAGCTTGGCTTTTCAGTAAGTAAAACAATGGTTATTGCTCAACAATTGTACGAAGCGGGTTATATTACCTATATGAGAACCGACTCTGTTGTGCTGTCAGATTATGCTATTGCCTCTGCAAAAGAAGAAATTACAACGCTCTTTGGAAAGGAGTATTTTAAATATAGAAAGTATGTTACCAAGACCAAAGGAGCACAGGAAGCACACGAAGCAATCCGGCCTACGGTTATGGCTAATCATACTATCCCGGGAGATACTTTTGCCAAAAGGTTATATGAATTAATCTGGAAAAGAACGATAGCCTCCCAAATGAGTGATGCAGAAACAGAAAAGACGGTTATTACGATTCCAATTTCAAATAGAAAAGAGAAATTTATATCTTCCGGAGAGGTAGTGCTATTCCCTGGATTTCTTAAAATCTATATTGAATCTAAGGATGAAGAAGATGAAGAGGTTAAAGGATTATTGCCGGCTTTGAATATTGGAGAATCTCTTTTATATAAAGAAATTACGGCTACTCAGAAGTTTGCAACACCCCCGGTTAGATATACAGAGGCAAGTTTGGTTAAAAAACTGGAAGAGCTTGGCATTGGCCGTCCTTCTACCTATGCCCCGACCATTTCCACGATTCAAAAAAGATCTTATGTGGTTAAGGAAAGCAGACCCGGAAATGAAAGAAATTACACACAACTGTTTTTAAAAAATAATATTGTCAAAATTGAAACCAAAAAGGAAAAGTATGGATATGAAAAGGATAAGCTTTTCCCTACAGACATTGGAAAAGTTGTAAATGATTATTTACAGTCCAATTTTGATAAAATTATTGATTATAGTTTTACTGCCAAAGTTGAAAAGGAATTTGACGATATTGCGGATGGTCAGATATCATGGCAAAAAATGATTGAAACTTTTTATGCCGATTTTCATAAGTCTATTGAACAGGCAATAACCTATTCAACCAAAGCTAGTGGGGAGAGGTCGCTCGGACAAGATCCCCGTTCGGGTAAAAATGTCTTTGTAAAACTTGGAAAGTATGGTCCAATGGTGCAAATCGGAGAAAATTATGAAGATGAAAAACCTCGCTATGCCAGATTAAAGTCAACCCAGTTCCTTGATACCATCACGCTGGAAGAGGCACTGGAATTGTTTAAACTTCCAAGAATTGTGGGTCAGTATAATGAACATGATCTGATTGTCGGTATCGGGAAATTTGGTCCTTATATCCGTTATGATAATAAGTTTGTCTCTTTACCCAAAGGAGAAGAGCCGACAGAGGTATCCTATGAAAGATGTCTTGAGTTAATTGAAGAGAAGAATAAAATTGATCAGGAAAGGGCACCTCGTTTACTTGGAAATTATAAGGATAAAGAAGTGACTGTTGCAGTGGGAAAATATGGACCCTATTTGAAGTATGATGGTCAGAATATTACATTGGAAAAAGGGACTAAGGTTGCTGAAATGACCTTGGATCAGGCTGTTGAGTTTATTCTTAACGGAAAAAATAAAAACTTGCTGCTCGCTTTTCCCGAAAATGAGGCTATTAGAGTAATGAATGGACGTTATGGTGCTTATCTTACTAATGGAAGCAATAATTATAAAATTCCAAAAGGAGTTACCCCCGAATTATTGTCCTATCAGGAGTGCCTTTCCATTATTGAATCTTCAACTCCGACTGTTAAAAAGAAAATTAAAAAAAATAAAAAATAGATTTTTTTTTTCATATCTTTGCTTTTGTCTTTTTCAACAAATTCTAAAATATGAATTTAGATTCTCTTTTTATTCCTGTCGATCTTGAATCATTGGGCTTTTTTGACGTAAGCAACGATAAGCAGCTAATTATTAATACTATTTTTTTAAACGAAACCTCCCAAGATATTACCTTGGACAATATTGATATTGTTATTTTGGGTATTCCTGAATCCCGAAATAGTTGTGATAATCATTCTTCATCTTTGGCTCCTGACGAAATAAGACGTCAGTTTTATCGCTTGTATTGTTGGAATAAACCTGTAAGAATATTAGATCTGGGAAACCTGATACCGGGAAAAAAAGTAGAAGATACCTACGCCATCTTGTCAGATATTCTTGCTTATCTTATTGAAAAAAAAGTTTTCCCTATTCTTTTGGGTGGAAGTAATGATTTGGCTTTTGCTTGTTATAGAGCTTATGAACTGTTAGAGCAAGTTGTCAATATTGTTTCTGTGGATGCCCGTTTTGATTTGGGAAGAGAGGATCAGCCCATGACTTCCGAAAGTTATTTAAGCAAAATTATATTACAGCAACCCAATTTTTTACTCAATTATGCCAACATTGGCTATCAAACCTATTTAAACAGCCCTGAAAATATTGACTTGATGAATAAGTTGTTTTTTGAGATATATAGGGTAGGGGTGATGAGGAAAAATATGGAAGAAGTTGAGCCCATAGTTAGGAATGCAGAGATGTTATCCCTTGATATTTCTGCCATTAGACGTACGGATGCCCCGGGAAATCCAAATGCATCAGCAAATGGTTTTTACGGCGAGGAGATTTGTCAAGTGGCACGCTTTGCCGGTTTAAGCGATAAACTCTCTTCTTTCGGCATTTATGAATATGATCCTACACTAGATTATAATAATCAAACTTCTCAGCTTATCGGGCATGTTATCTGGTATTTTGTTGAAGGATTCCTCAACAGACAAAATGATACTTCTTTTAAAGATAAAAATAATTATACCCGACATAGCGTTACAGTTTCCGATGCCATTGATGAGTTGGTATTCTATTGTAGTAAGAAATCCGGAAGATGGTGGATGGTGGTGCCTGTAATCAATATTAAAAAAGAGATGGAACATAAATATTTTTTGCCTTGTTCAAAAAATGATTATGATATTGCATGCAATGATAAAATTCCTGACAGATGGTGGAGAACCTATAATAAACTTAATAGATAAAATTGTGTACGTTTCAATATAGTTATTTCAGAGTATTAATTTAAATTAAGAAGTTATGAAAAAAGGAATGTTAGCAGAATTTAAAGAGTTTGCCATTAAAGGCAATATGATGGACATGGCAGTCGGTATTATTCTGGGTGCCGGTTTTGGAAAAATTATCACTTCATTGGTGAGTGATATTATTATGCCCCCTATAGGATTACTTCTTGGGAATGTCAACTTTACTGATTTAAAACTTATCTTGAGAGAGGCAGGTGTTGATGCAGTTGCCAATCCGGCTGTTACCTGGAATTATGGAAATTTTATTCAGGTAATCATCGATTTTGTTATTGTAGCTTTCTGTATTTTCTTGGTTGTTAAAGCATTGAATAGAGTTAGAGATGCTAGAAAGAAAGATGAAGTTGTTACCCCTCCTGCTCCGCCGGAACCTACCAATGAAGAAAAATTGCTTACAGAAATTAGAGATCTACTTAAAAAAGAGAGTTTAAAATAGATTGTTATATTTTGTAATCATTAACTTACAAATTTTACTATGAAAAAATTATTGTGCTTGCTGACAGCTGTTATGCTGATTGGCTTTTATGGAAATGCCCAAAACAGTGCTACAAATTCTTCTGAAATATATGAACTTACTGCTGCTGAAGTGCCAATTCCAAATGTGGGATCAATAGACCCGATTTCTACAGAGCAATTTGATGATACTATTAAGGTCCCTAAAGCAAAAGATTATTGGAATTTTTCCGGAATAGTGGGGCTTAATGTTTCGCAAACAGGATTGTTTAACTGGGCCGGAGGTGGAAATAATAATGCTACCGGTGTTTTATATGCCAATCTTACTCTGAAGTATAAAAAGAAAAAAATTGCCTGGGATTCAAATCTTGATACTGACTTTGGTTTGATGTATGTCCCTGAAACGCTATATCCTTGGAGGAAATCAAATGACAAAATTGTATTCAGCACAAAATTGGGTTATGAGTTTTCTAAAACTTGGTTCGTTACTGTTTTAGGAGGTTTTAGATCTCAATATGTATCCGGTTATGAATATAAAATGGTTAGCGGAGTGGAAAATGAAAATTATGTCTCAAATTGGGCTTCTCCTTCATACAGCGATTTGTCAGTCGGTATCGACTGGAAACCGAATGCCATCTTTTCTCTCTATCTTTCTCCGGTTGCCGGACGTGTTACTACTTGTACTGACAGCTTGCTCAGGGTTACTTATGGAGTTCCGGTAAATCAAATTTATAAGGCTGATCTGGGTTTGACATTCAAAGCTGGCGTGAACTATTCGGTAATTAAGAATTTGAAAATAATCACCATTTTTTCGATTTTTTCACCCTATACTTCCAAAATACAACCTTTCGGGAATTTCGATGTTGATTGGGATTTCTCCATCTCTTATCAGTTCCTGAAAGTGCTGAATGTTTCCTTAAATACTTCACTGAAGTATTATGATCAGGTCATGATTACTGATAAAAGCGGCGCAACAGGTCCCCGTGTTCAGTTTAAAGAAGTGATTGGTCTTGGAATAGGCTATAGCTTTTAATACCGGATTCGGCTCTAACTTCGCCTTCTTTTGTGAATATCAGAAGAATCCCACGACTGAAATAAGAGGATGTCGTGGATGCTTCTGATAATCAAAATAAAAATTTTGAGATTATTATCGGCAAACCATTTTATAGCGGCATCATCCTTTCGACAGGCTGCGGCAAATGTTGATAGGAATGTACAGTTATATTTGTCTAGCCATTTTATTGCATTCTCCTCATTGTCAATAGCATTGCTTAATATTGCAAACTCAGGAAACCCATTTTTAAGCAACCAATCAAGAGCATCCGTGTCTGATGTAATGGCATTTGATAATGCGGCAAGTTCAGGAAATCCATTTCTGAATAAAAAATCGGTGAATTGCTTATCTCCTTTCAGACTTTCATTAAAAGCCAACAGTAATTTGGGCTCGTAATCGCTTAAACAATGAAGTTTTGCCATAACCTGATCAAGGTTTTAAATATTCTTCAATATATTTTTTTAACTCTTCTTTACCAACAAATCCTTTTATTGAGGCAGGCTTTTTATTTTTCGGAAAGAGGAAAAGTGTTGGAATAGAACTGATGCCATATTGACTTGCCAATGCTTTTTGTTCATCAACATTAACTTTATAAACAATGATTTTTCCCTTATATTCTCTGTATAGTTCTTCCAGAATGGGGGATAACATTTTACATGGACGGCACCAATCTGCATAAAAATCTACAATGCAAGGTTTTTTTCCTTTATAAACAGCAGAATCTCCATCTTTTAAAGGATTGAAGATTTTATTTTCAAATTCTGCCTGGGTAAGCTTTACTACTTGATAGCTATCATCTGCAGAGGTGTTGTTGCCGGCGGTTTGACCATTGGATTGCAAGAAAGATGCAATTAGCAATAGAGTAAAAATGATAATGCCTTTGTTTTTCATTATTGTTTTAGGTTTACTGTCTTATTAAATACTATTTTATTTTCGGTAGAATCTTTATCGATGCAGAAATAACCGTTTCTTTCAAACTGATAATAATGATCAGCTTTATTCAGAGTAAGAGATTGTTCTATTAGACCATTTTTGATTACCAAAGAATTCTGATTAATATGGTCAATAAAAGTCTTTCCATCTTCATTATTGTCCGGATCGGAAACATTGAATAAACGGTCAAATAGTCTTATTTCGGCAACTTTTGAATGCGCTGTTGAGAGCCAGTGGATGGTAGCTTTTACTTTTCTGTTGCTTTCAGCTCCGCCGCTTTTTGTTTCAGGGAAATAGGTACAATGGATTTCCTTAATCTCGCCATCGTTGTCTTTTACCACAAAGTCACATTTAATGATATAAGCATATTTTAATCGAACTTCGCCACCGGGAGTGAGTCGATAGAATTTTTTGTCGGCATTTTCTCTGAAATCTGCTCTTTCAATCCAAAGATTTTTTGAGAATGGCACTATTCGGGTCCCCACTGCCGGATTTTCAGGATTATTGACGGCTTGCAGTTCTTCAATGCAGTCATCAGGGAAATTGTCAATAATTAATTTCACAGGGTCTAATACTGCCATTGTCCGAGTTGCTATTTTGTTCAGGTCTTCGCGGGCACAAAATTCAAGTAGTGACACATCGATAATATTGTCTCTTTTGGCTACTCCGACAGTTTCTGCAAAATTACGGATGGATTGAGGTGAAAAGCCCCTTCTTCTTAGACCGCAAATGGTGGGCATTCTGGGATCATCCCAGCCCATGACATGCTTCTCCTGAACAAGTTGCATCAGCTTTCTTTTGCTCATAATGGTGTAGCTGAGGTTCAATCTGGCAAATTCAATTTGCTGAGGGTGGTGAATCTTGAGTGCTTCACAAAACCAGTCATACAACGGGCGGTGAACTTCAAACTCAAGGGTACAAATAGAATGGGTAATCCCTTCAATGGAATCACTCTGTCCGTGAGCATAGTCATACATGGGATAGAGGCACCATTGATTGCCGGTGCGATGGTGCTCAGCATGAAGAATTCTGTACATAATAGGATCTCTCATGTGCATGTTGGGAGAAGACATTCCTATTTTGGCACGGAGTGTTTTACTTCCGTCAGGAAATTCTCCGGCACGCATGCGACGGAACAAATCAAGATTTTCTTCCACACTTCTATTTCGATAAGGACTTTCAATCCCGGGCTTAGTGGGAACCCCTCTTCCTTCACTTATCTCTTCCTGGGTAGAATCATCAACGTAAGCCAATTGTTCACAAATCAGCTTTTCAGCCCATTGATAAAGTTGTTCAAAATAATCTGAGGCATAGTGCTCTTCCGCCCATTCAAACCCCAGCCATTTAATATCTTCTTTTATAGAATCTACATATTCAACATCTTCCTTAACCGGATTGGTATCATCGAATCGTAAATTACATTTACCGTTATATTTCCTTGCTATACCAAAATTGAGACATATCGATTTAGCATGACCAATATGTAAATAGCCGTTAGGCTCAGGGGGGAATCGAGTATGGACTTTAGAGTTATTCTTGTTAATTTTTAAATCTTCTTCGATTATTTGTTCAATAAAATTCATACTCAAATTATAATTAGGTTAAGGTATTACCATAAAAAACTAAGGTGCAAAAATAATCAATTAATGCATTCATTCAATTTATAATAAATAGGTAATTATAAATTAATTTTCTCAATTTCTCATTTCTTGCTGACGAAAGAAATGATTTTATATTTTTGCCATATAAATTTTATTATGAAAAAAGCTAAGTCCGACTATCCTTATTTTCTTTTTATTTTATTTATAAGTATAGCTGCCTATTTCTGGATGTTTTTGTATGCTCCGATTTATGATTTTGCAGATGAGTTTTTCCCGGGCAGATACTTCATGTTTGAAGCTATTCATCATAATATTTTTCCGATATGGCTGCCCTATCAGTCAATGGGGTTGCCGGTTCATGCGGATCCACAGTCGGGAACCTTTTATCTCCCTTTATGGATACTATCGATTTTCGGTGGTTATTCTCCTGTAACCTGGGGTATTGAATTTGTCTTGCATGTTTTTCTTGCCGGAAGCGGATTCTTTCTGTTGACACGGCGGTTTGTGGATAAAAAAAGTGCTGCCCTGATGGTTGCTTGTTGCTATATATTGTCGGGCTTCTTTGTGGGAAATGCACAGCATATTTCTTGGATTATTGCCGCAACTTGGGTGCCTTGGGTGCTTCATTTTTTGCTTGACTTTTTTGAAAATCCTCGTGCCAAAAATGCGGTTGGGATGGCTGTTTTTGCATCCCTTTTATTTACAGGAGGCTATCCGGGCTTTAGTTTTATTCTTTTCTACCTTTTTGTTGCCCTATTGTTCTATTATATTGTTGTAAATATTAAAAATAAAAGCTATTTCAAAAAATTAATTCCATTTCTCATATTAGCCGGGGTTCTTTGCCTTCTTTTGATACTTCCTTCAGTAATTTCATTCGTTGAAATAAAGAGTTTTATTACCCGAGGAGATACTCTTTCCTATTCAAGAGCTTCTGAGATTGCTTTTACTCCTCAAAGTTTTATTTCTCTGCTTTTCCCTTGGATTGCTTGTAGTGAAGGGGCATTCATCAAAACGGATATTTCTATGGGAACCATCTATGTTGGGGTGCTAACCATTTTCTTTTTCTTTTTGGGATTGTTTCAAAAAAAGAGTTCTCCCCTGAAAATAATCGGCTATTGGGGACTGTTTTGTCTGTTGCTTTCGTTGGGAAGTTTTTTACCGGTTCATAAATGGGCGTTTTTTGCTTTGCCATTGTTTAATTTAATACGAATACCTGCCATTTTTAGGCTATTTGTCATTATTGCAATCTTGTTGGTTGCAGCGAAAGGCTTTGATATTTTTATTTCTGATTTTTCTCGGTACAAAAAACGATTCCTTATTTTTACTATCACATTGTTGATTTGTTTTTTGCTATTTTCTGTTCTGTTGATGGTTGAGGATAAAACAATTTTTCTGGATTTTATCTCTTTTAATTTTTCTGCGATCAACGACAGTTCCCTTTATCATAAGTTTTTCTATGAGTCATTGATGCAAATTCTTTTACTTACTGTTGTTTTGATATCAATTTTTGCTGATATTAAACATCTTGTAAAAATAGTGATGTTTGTATTAATTGCAGACTTGGTTTTGAATGGGTGGATTTGTACTCAGCGTACCGGTTTTATGAATAATTATACGAATAAGCAATTTGCCGAGATGTTGTCATCAAAACCAACGGGATATCCCATACCCCGTGAAGTTACTTCCAGCGAGAACCTCTATTCTGTGGGCGAATTTGGCCCTTTTTGGAGAAATTTGGGAATATTTGCGAAAAAAATTGAATGGGATAGCTATATGCCCGTAGTAATCAAAAAGCATGAAGATATGCTGACTCCCTATTTCAAAAGTGAAAAGCGTCTTTCATTATCAGAGGTAGCATTCTTCCCTGATGAAATTATCTATTCTGATAAGCCACTTTTTTTAAGTGTGGATAGTGCATACACCAATAATAGGCAATTTACCAAATCATATTCAAGCAGCTATTTGTCAAACGTGACTATTGTCAGGTTTAATCCCGGAGATATTTTACTTGCTACCAAAACAGAAATTGAACGACCTGTGGTGATTTGTCAGAATTATTACCCGGGATGGATTGCTACGACTGAAAAAGGTAAATCGCTGAAAATTGAAATTATTGATAATTCCCTGATGTCGGTGAATGTTCCGAAAGGTTCTCATCAAATTGAATTTACCTATAAACGGTTAGATATTCTGTATGCCTTTATGGCAGAATTGATTACGTGGATTGGGTGTGGTATCTTTTTTCTGATTAAACTGTTCAGAAATAAGAAGTTGAAATTGATAACCTAATAGCGAAAAGAATTAAAATACAAGCGGAAGTAGCTTTACATGACAAGTTTAAAGCCGATTCCGTGTACATTGATAATTTGAACAGATGGGTCGTCTTTAAAGAACTTTCTCAGTTTGGTGATATAGACATCCATACTTCTTGCGTTGTAATAGCTGTCGTCTCCCCATATTTTTTTAAGGGCAAATTCTCTTTCAAGTACCTCATTTTTTTTGTGAATTAACATAGTAAGAAGTTCAGATTCACGGGTGGTCAGGCGGGTCTCTTTTCCATTGCTGGTAAGTGTCTGGTGATTTACGTCAAAACTTATTGTTCCAAGCTGAAAAACTGACTGTTCAACCTTATCGCTTTCCTGAATAGTTCGTCTCAATAATGCTTGTAATCTGGCTAAAAGTACTTCCATTGAAAATGGCTTTGTGATATAGTCGTCACCACCAATTGAAAGGCCTTCTATCATATCTTCCTGGAAATTTTTGGCAGTTAAGAAGATAATGGGGATTTTTTTGTCCATTTTTCTGATTTCTTTTGCCAGTGTAAAGCCATCTTTAAGAGGCATCATCACATCAACCAGACAGATGTCAAAGTTGTTGGTGCAAAAAAAATCAAAAGCCATTTCACCGTTATTGGCATGTTTAACTGTATAACCTTTAGCTTCGAGGTAGGTAGTCAAAACTTTACCAAGGTTTACATCATCTTCAGCTAATAAAATTTTAATTGGTGTTTCCATATTCTATTTTTTTGATTGGCAAATATAAAGTAAATATGCTTCCTTTGTTAATTTCACTTTGAACCGTAATTGAACCGTCGTGTAAAGATACAATCTTTTTAACATAATCAAGACCCATTCCATAGCCGTTAGTGTCATGAACATTCCCTTTGGAAACTCTGTAAAATTCATGAAAAATTCTCTTCTGGTTCTTTTTAGAAATCCCGATTCCATTATCTTTGACCGAAATTATTAGATTTTTCTTGTCACTCTCAGTTTTAATTTCTATTTCGGAATTGTTTTTTGAATATTTGATGGCATTTTCCACCAGATTGATAATGCAGTTTTCAATATGAGTCTTGTCAGCAAAGATAAAATTTTGAGTAGCGTCTAGATATAAAGAAAGATGCCCATTATTTGAAGTGATTTGCAAAGAGACACTTTCCGCAATGTTTTTGATTAATTCATGGATATCGAAACGCTCAATATCCATCTTGAGTTGTCCTTTCTTGAGCTGGGCTATTTGTAATATATTATTAACCATGTTTTTAAGACGATTGTTTTCGTCTCTGATAATAGAAATATAGGCAATTTTGGTCTCTGTGTCTTCCAGAACACTTTCATCTGAAATTGCTTCACAAGCCAATGATATGGTCGCAATTGGCGTTTTAAACTCATGAGTCATGTTGTTTATAAAGTCGTTGCGGACATCGGCAATCTTTTTTTGTCTGTAAAGGTAGTATAATGTTAATCCTGATATTATAAGAATTATGGTTAAAAGGCTGATAATCAAAACGGCAATAGTGCCCATACGTTGAAAATAGATTCCTCTTTCATCAGGGAAGTAGAGAATTAAATAATGAGGTGAAATGAATTTGTCATTTTTCTTGAGGGCAAAAACATATTCACTTTGGAGAATGTTTTCAGGAGTTGTAATTGATGGAGGAACTACGAAATTGGTAGTAAAAGCATTGTAAAGGGCAAAATCAAAATCGGCTTCAATAGTGGCAACACCCAAAGATTCTTTAATTATTCTGTTCAAAAATTCTTTGTTTAGCAAATTAATAGTGTTGCTGTCCATTTCTATTAGATTGATATCCAATTTATTTTTGCTTTTTCTTGCTCTTTCATTTTTATCTTCAAATTTTAAATAATCCATCTCTTCATCCCAAACGGGAGGAATAAATTTGAAGTTTTTCCTGTAGTTTGTGTCAAAAAAGGTAGTATCATATTCTGTAATAAAAATAGTTTTGGCGGTATAAGAAATAGTACTTTTGACAATGCCGACAGGCTTGGATGAGGTCGAATCGAGTAGAAATTTTTTGGAATATTTATGATAAACGGCAGGAGTAGAGTCATTTTTATTTTCCGGCAATTCAATAGTAAAGGGAAGAGTATCTCCTTTTAAAACGGCATCTATCTTGCCCACAATTTCTTCACCTGCAGCAAGAACTTCACTGGCAAAGATGCTTCTTTGCACTTTTTCAGCTTCGGTATATAACTTAAAGATAGTCACTACGAGCATAAATGAAGTGATAGTCAAAAGAATTGAAATGGGAATAATCAGTTTTCTTTTCATAAGTTATGTTGCATGATTACAAAATGTTATTACTGATTTATCGCATTAAGTGAAGCAGGGGAAGCACACCATCGTATGGTATCAATACCATCGGCAAAGTCCATTATTTCGGGATTTTGAGCTTTGCCAAACGGAACTGCATCGGGAAAATATGCCGACCGGGAAACAATACATTGAATTTTATCTTTGTTTTGATTCAAAAAAAAGACAACATCATCCAAAGAGTTGTAATATTGGAAATTAAGGATTCCGATAGGGGAGGCTACCTCCTCTTTTTCTTCCAGCAATACAATGCCCAAGTCTAAAAAGGAATAGCCATTAATCAGATGGATAGCTCTTTGATATTCCAGGTTGTTCAGATAATGATTGTGTGTTGAAATCTCTTCGCTGTTTTCTGTAAATATTCGCAACAGGTTGCTGAAATCATAATTCTGAGGGACAAACAGTTTGGAGACAGAACGACAGCCTAAGCCGAAATAAAGAAATATATCCTTGAATAAACCGACAAGTTCTTCATCGGTCTCATTTCCTGATAAAATTGCCAGGCTATTTTTATGTTTACGCAGAATATTTGGCTGTTTTTTAAAATAATACTCAAAATATCGGTTGCTGTTATTGCTTCCATTGGCAATCACTTTATCAAAAGAGGCAATTTTATCAACAAAACAAAAGCTGTCTTTAAATACAGGTTCAATATCGGTCAATATTTTGGCAATAAGAGGTAGCAAAATAGAGTCATGAGAAGAGAGTTTCCCCATAAAGCGGTTTCCGCTTACTAATACGGAGAAAAAGTCATGAAAAGCAGCAACAGGAATATTTCCTGCAGCAATAACGGCAATCATTTTATTCAGGTTCAGCTCAATATCTGGAATAGCTAAGTAATAATTTTCAAGTTCCCGAAGTTTGTCATCCTTCAGCATTGTAGCAATTGCATCCAAAGAATAATTGATAAAAGAGGTGATAAACCAATGATTTTCAATGGATTGTTTTTCAATAGCTTCGATTATTTCCATAGAAAAAGGGCATTGAGCTCTATTTCTGATTATATTTCCCAATTCTGTGAAAGCAGCAATTCTACTAGAAAAATCCAGATTCATTCGTGATTATTTGATGCAAAGGTACAAAAAATCTTTTTTTCTTTTTTTATAATGCAGAATAAAAAAAAAGTGTATTTTTGCACCCTCAAAATCGGGATATAGCGTAGTCCGGTTATCGCGCCTGCTTTGGGAGCAGGAGGTCGCAAGTTCGAATCTTGCTATCCCGACCGAACGAGGCTCCGTAGCTCAATGGATAGAGCAATTGCCTTCTAAGCAATAGGCTGTTGGTTCGATCCCAACCGGAGTCACTTGCAAAAAGATAATAACCTTCAATCAATTTGAAGGTTATTTTTTTTTATATTGATTAAAGTAAAATGGCGTTTATTTTTTTCTTTTGCGAAGAATTTTATTTTGGAGTTCACGTCCGCCGGTGGCTTCAAATATTTTGCGGATCTCATCAAGGTTCTCCTGTCGTATCTTACGAAGGGCTCCCGGCCCGTCCCCATTGTAATTAGCGCCCAGTTTTGGGGCAATATCTTCAATGTGCTCGCGATACCATTTCCAGACCGGACCTTGTTCTGGATGAACTTCAGGGTCAACTCTGTCAGGATGTACACAATAACCAATCTCCAAGATGTTTTTCCCAATACTGTTTACCAGTTCTGATTGTTGCCGCCCCATTACACTATCGTTATTATAGCCAAGCTCCTGAGAATATTTTCTCAACACATTTATCAAGACACCGGGGGCATTGTTTCTGGGACAGCGCGTTTTGCACGACATACACTGTCCGCAATACCAGATGGTTTCTGAACGGAGTAAATTTTCGATTTCAGCTTCATCTTTTCTTTGCACAATATCGCAAATTTTTCTGGGATCATAGTCGAAGAATTCTGCTGCAGGACATATTGCAGTACATATCCCACAATTCATACAAGCTTTTAGCGACTCTTCAAATCGATCATCCTTCATCAATAAATTATAAAGATTTCCCATAAAGCTACTGTATTTTAAATCTGTTCATTCTCAAAAATCCAAGCAAAAAGCGGGGTAGTGCTTTCTCGCGTTTCCTCTTTCTTAAGTCGATGTTGATACCCATTTTTTTGATAACAGGCAATTTATGTGTTTCAACAAATTCAATTAAAGTGCCATCGGGATCTTCAATATAGGCAAATCTTCCGGCGGCATCTCCCATGTCAAAAGTGTCGGCATTGTTTTTATTGATGGAGCTGTCAACAGTAAAGGGAAAGCCTTTTGACTCGCAAAAATTGCGCAATGAGTCCATATAAGTCACATCGAAACAAATTTGAATAAAGCCCGGATCTCCCCAGAATCTTCCTTCAAAAATCTTTTTAGGAATACGTTCCATGGCAACTATCAGTTCAATCCAGCTATGCCCGAGCATCTCTGAGAATGCTCCCTGTCTGGGTTTGGAATGAGTCAGTAATACCCGCCGATAGCTTTGGTCACCACCTTTCATAAACTTTAGGTCTTCAAACTGACCACTTTTGTCGAACACAATTTGATCATAGCCCAAAATGTCGCGGTAAACTATCAAAGCTTTGTCAATATCAGTGACACCAATCATGCAGCCCAGTGCCCCTCCTGCATAACGATGTTCTTCCACGTAAATGGATTTATATTGAACTATCTGGAAATAATTCCCCCATGGGTCTTGAACAAAAAAAGTGGGTTTCCCTTCGGGGTCAAAAGTTAATTCGCTGATATTGGAATATTTTGTTTTTATTTCTGCATAAAGCTTTGCAACATCACGACTTTTAATTTTGGTACAGAATATTCCAAGATCGCCAACCTGAATATCAAAACCTACCGGTTGCGGTTTGCGTTCTGAATATTGCCATATCTCCAATCCTCCTCCTCCTTGCATATTAATGGCGATGCAAGCATGACGTTTCTGGGGAGAATTGCCGGTGTAAGGCAACATCAGTTCAGCAACGGTGTCATCTTCCAAAATACGTATATCAATCTGGAAATGTTCGATATACCATTTCCAGGATGCTTCCATATCGACTGTCCCAACGCCAATTTGCTGAATGCCTGAAATTAAATAGTTTTTCATAGTCCTTTTTTTAACTTTGCAAATATAGATAAAATGTCAGAATGTGATGGGTATGCTGTAAATGTATTATGTGAATAGAATTCACTGTTTTTTGTAAAAGTAATTTCTCCCCTTTATTAAAGAATAAAAGAAATAAACAAAATCAAATCTTTTGCAGGATGTTTGTGGTATAACTTATTTCGTGTAAATTTGCCAACTGATTAGACGTCAAAGAAGATTATGAAAGATCGTATTCGTGAAATTTTGAAAAAGTATTGGGGGTACGATCATTTCCGCCCGCTTCAGGAAGATATTATTTTATCGGTTCTCGAAGGCAAAGATACACTGGCATTATTACCTACCGGAGGAGGCAAGTCCATTTGCTTTCAGGTTCCGGCACTTGCTATGGAAGGACTTTGTATAGTGGTTTCTCCGCTTATTGCGCTGATGAAAGATCAGGTGGAAAATTTGAAAAATAAGAAAATTAAAGCTGCCGCTATCTATTCAGGTATGTCGCAACATGAAATCGAGTTGATTATTAACAACGCTGTTCTGTCTGATGACTACAAGTTCCTTTATGTTTCACCCGAAAGATTGAAGACGGATCTTTTTAGAGTGAATATCAGGAAGATGAAGGTTTCGCTGGTAGCGGTGGATGAAGCCCATTGTATTTCGCAATGGGGATATGATTTTCGTCCGCCATATCTCGAAATTGCAGAAATCAGACAATTTTTTCCTGCTGTGCCGGTATTGGCTCTGACTGCTACTGCTACTCCCGAAGTGGTGATTGATATTCAGGAAAAATTGCTTTTTAAAAATAAAAATCTGTTTCAAAAAAGTTTTAAGCGCGACAATTTAACATACTTTATTATTAAAGAGGAAGATAAACAGAATCGTATGTTGAGGCTGATGAAACGCAATCCCGGGACCGGGATCGTCTATGTGAGAAATAGGAGGAAGACCAGAGGAATTGCCGAATTTTTAAAAAGAAATGGAATTGCCGCAGACTACTATCATGCGGGTCTTGATAGTACTGTCCGTGATGAGAGACAACGCAATTGGATGTCCGGAAAAACAAGGGTTATTGTCTCAACAAATGCTTTTGGAATGGGAATCGACAAACCTGACGTAAGATTTGTGGTGCATCTTGACATTCCGGATACCCTGGAAGCCTATTTTCAGGAAGCAGGAAGAGGAGGTAGAGATGAAAAAGCCTCAATTGCTGTGATGTTGTATGATGATGCCGACTTGAAAGAATTACTAACTAATTTTGAACTCTCGTTTCCTAAACCCCCAGTTATTAAAAAAACTTATAGGGATTTGGCAAATCATTTCGGGGTTGCAGTAGGAACCGGTGAGAATTCATCCTATCCTTTTGATATTGATTTTTTTGCAAATAAATTTAATCTTAAGCCTTTAGTATTGTTTAATTGCATTAGTTTTCTTGAAAAAATAGGGGTGTTACTTTTGACGGAAAATGCAAAACAAAGTTCTTCGGTTCATCTGATGTTAAAGTCTGAGGATTTTGAAAAATTCTATGCACTATATCCCGCTTTTGAGGATTTTATAAAATTGCTGCTTCGTTCCTATTCAGGCTTATTTACCGATTATGTCAATGTCAACGAAAGTCTCCTTGCCCGAAGGATGAATGTTGAGGAGAAAGAGGTGGAAGATCATCTTCTTTCGCTCGCCAAAATTGGAGTTATTGACTACAAGTGCCGTACAGGAAAACCGGAGTTGCTTTTTGTTGAGAATCGTGTGGATGAAAAATATCTCTATTTTGACGATGTGATTTATAAGCAACGAAAGTCGGTCGCCCAAAAACGGTTAGATGCTGTATTGAATTTTGTGAATTGCACCGACCGTTGTCGCAGTGAGTTATTGCTCCAATATTTTGGGGAGAAGAAAAGTACCCCATGTGGCAAGTGTGATGTATGTCTGAAAATTCACAAATTGAATCTATCGGCAGACGAATTTAAGGTTATTGCCGAGGCTGTGAAAAGTACTGTTAACTCGGGAAATGTTAAGTTGAAAGAGGTGATTTTTTCTTTGTCCGGGGATTATCCCGAAGAGAAAGTTATTAAAGTGGTGAGATATTTAATAGATAAAGGGGAAATAAAAAACTGCCATTGATGTCAATGGCAGTTTTAAGTTTATTTAAGTCCGCTTCTTTCGAGCAAAGCCTTAATTTCAGGTTCTCTGCCTCTGAATTTTATATAGAGGTCCATCGGCTTTTCGGAGCCTCCTTTTGAAAGAATATTATCATAAAAAGAACGGGCCACCTCTTTGTTCATAACTCCTTTTTCGCGGAAAAGCCCAAAAGCATCAGCATCCAGCACTTCTGCCCATTTGTAACTATAATAACCTGCCGAATAACCACCGGAGAAAATATGGGAGAAAGAAGTACTCATACAAGTATTGGGAACAACCGGCATCAATTCCGTCTTATCAAGTTCTTTCCTTTCAATTTCCAGTACATTTTCAATTTCATCAGGGTTGATGGTGTGCCACATCATATCCAGATAGCCAAAAGAGAGTTGTCGGCATGAAGTATAGCCTGCCTGGAAGTTGTCAAATTCCCTTAGTTTTGAAATTAATTCCATAGGAATAACTTCTCCTGTTTTATAATGAAAAGCAAATTTCTTGAGAAATTCAAATTCACTCGCCCAGTTTTCATTTATTTGAGAAGGAAGTTCAACAAAATCTCTTTTTACATTGGTTCCTGAAAGGCTCTGATAGGTGACATTTGATGCCATCCCATGTAAGGCGTGCCCAAATTCATGTAAAAATGTAGTAACTTCGTAAAAGGTCAGCAATGAAGGTTCTTTTGGAGTGGAAGGCGTGAAATTCATAACAAGGGAAACCAACGGGATAATCTTTTCTCCATAATCGTTTATATATTGTTCTCTGAAATTGGTCATCCAGGCACCGTCTTTTTTGGAAGCTCTTGGGTGAAAATCCAAATATAATATTGCTTGAATTTGCTGATCTCTATATACTTCATATACTTTTACATCAGGATGATATTTGGGGATTTTATTGGTAGGTATAAATTTAAGATCGTAAAGATCGGTTGCCAGTGCAAAAACTCCGTCAATAACATTTTCAAGTTTAAAATAGGGTTTCAACATTTCATCGTTGAGATTGAAAAGCTTGCTTTTTTGTTTCTCTGAATAATAGGTAAAGTCCCACCTTTCTATACTTCCCTTAAAACCTGATTCTGATGCAAATTGATTCAGCGACTCTATTTCTTTTTTTGCAACAGGCATTGAATATTGAAGCAGTTGATCTAAAAGGGTGTAAACTTTTTTTGGATTTTCTGCCATTCTATCTTGAAGTGCATACTCAGCATAGTTTTGATAACCCAACAGCTTGGCAATTTTATCACGTTTCATTAAAATTTCTTTGATGTTTTTGCTATTGTCATACTCCCCTTCAAAAGCCCTGCTACCATTATGAATATACATCTCTTTCCTCAATTCTCTATTATCGGCATATTTCATCACGGCTAAAAAACTGGGGTAGGATAGGTCAAATACCCAGCCTTTTAATTTTTTTTCTTTTGCTTTTTCTTTGGCAATGGCTAAATCTGCTGCCGGTATTCCTTTGAGATCTTTTTTAGAGGTGACATTTTTGTACCATGAATTAGTGGCGTTAAGTACATTCTGGTTATAGGATAATGAAAGCTGTGAGAGCTCCATGGTTAACTCTCTGAAAATTTTCTTGTTTTCCTCTGATAAAGTTGCTCCACTGTTTAAAAAAGCACGGTAGGTGTTTTCAAGAAGCATTTGTTGCTCAGGATTGAGTTTTCCGGGATTGGCATAAACATCTTTAATGCGGTTAAAGAGAATGGGATCTAACGTAATATCATTGCTGTATTCCGTTAGCATCGGACTAATTTTTTGTGCTATTTCCTGTAGTTCAGGAGTGGAGTTGCAGTAAAGCATATTGAAAAATACACCGTTGATGCGGTTCAATAAACTCCCGGATCTGTCAAGTGCTGCAATGGTGTTATTGAAGGAAGCCTTCATCTTGACATGGGTAATCCTGTATATCTCTTCTTTTGCGGCTTTAATGGCATATTCGTATGCCGGAATATAATGCTCCGGTTTTATTTTATCAAAAGGGGGAGTCTGGTAGGGAGTTCCCCATTCCAGCAGCAAAGGATTGTCCTTTGGCATTTCATTGTCATTCTGAGCATTAAGTAACATTGTCATAACGGTAAAGATTCCAATTAATAGTAGTGTTTTTTTCATATTTATTGTTTTTTATTTTTATAATGAATGAAAAGAGAAATTCAAAATGTTGTCATTCATTGAGGGAAACGATTGCAAAGGCAACTACTCCTTCACCTGCTCCGATAAAGCCCATTTTTTCGTTGCTTTTGGCTTTAATCGACAATCTGGAGCAGTCAATTTTCATGATAGAGGAGAGCGTTTCAATCATTTTATCAATATATGGCGACAGTTTAGGAGTTTCCAAAACAATAGTTATGTCAACATTGTTCACACAGAAATCCTTGTCAGATAAAATTTCGATGGTTTTGGCAAGCAAAATTTTACTGTCAATATTTTTGAATTCGGGATTGGTATCAGGAAAGTGGGTTCCGATATCTTTCATGCCGGCAGCTCCGAAGAGAGCATCACAAAGGGCATGGATTACAACATCTCCGTCAGAATGAGCAACAGCCCCTTTAGGGAAAGGAACATGGACTCCCCCCAAGATAAGTTTACGGTCATTTTCCAGTCTATGAGAATCGTAACCTAAGCCTACTCTCATTTTGTTCTGTTTTTATTTTAATTTCCCCTGTTTCTTAATAACTTCTTTCTGAAAGGATTCAAAATCAAAAGTCAAGGTAAAGCGAAGGGTGTTTTCCAAAGGATGATATTGATCAATAGTAAAAAGATAGGCAACATCAATGGCAAATACGTTGTATTTAAGACCGGCTCCGATAGTAAGATACTGGCGGTTTCCTTTGTATTGGCTTTCATGAAAGTAGCCACCTCTTACGAAGAGAAGATCACGGTATGCATATTCAATTCCTGCAGACCAAATAACTTCCCTGAGTTCTTCTCTAAAACCACCAGGAGAATCATAGAATGACTGGATCATACCTGTAAAAACGCCAACATCAGGGTCTTTTCCGGCTCCAATAATAGGGTTATTTGCCTCATCATAAAGAATTTTTCCGCTTGAATCGGTAGCATAAACTGGTGGAGTCGGAACCAGCAACTTGCTGATTTCGGCTGCAATGGTCAGCTCATTATATTCGTCAAATTCCATGGTATAGCCAATGCCAATTTTTAAATTAGTAGGCAAAAAATCCCTTCTCAGGGTCCCTGAAGAATAGGACATTTTGTTTCCCATATTAGAAATATTCAACCCGGCTCTTAAAATAGAATTATAGAGCCCTTTGGCTTTAAAATCTTGCTGATAAAAGAGAGAAAGGTCAGCCGCTCCGGCTAATCCTGCTTCGGTTTCCTGTCCGGAAACATACTGGTTGGCAGTCAGGTTTGAGTAAACAAAACGCGGAGTAATAGCGATTGACAACTGGTCAATAAGCTTACGTGAGTATGTGAAATCTAAGGCAAATTCATTGGGTTTTTGGTCTCCCATTGGATAGCCGTTTTCATCCATGAAAGTGATATCTCCCAATGAAAAATAGCGCAATGAAAATGCAATGGCATCCATGGGCGTAATTTTCCAGTAGGCAGCAAGGTGCATTAGGTTGATATCTCCAACTAAATTACGCAACCAAGGACTATAGGAAATTGAAATTCCGAAAGTGTTCTTGTTAAAAACATATTTTGAAGGGTTGTGATGTTGTGATGCTGCATCGGCAGAAGTGGCACAGCCAATGTCTCCCATTGCTCCGGAACGCGAATCAGGGGCAATCAATAAAAAAGGAACTGCTGTTGTAATGGTATTTAAATAACCTCTGCCTAAATAATCATAGTTGGTTTGTCCAACACCCTGCGAATAACTCAAATTAAATGAAATGATGAGAACTGCAACGAGAATGCCAATTTTTTTAATCATAAAATATATTTCTTTAAATGAAAACTTTTCAAGTAACGGAACTAATAGACAATTATTTTATAGGATGACTAATTTTTCAATTTTCTCCGCTGTTTTCCCTTCCTGATTCCTGACTCTCAGGCGATAAAGATAAACTCCTTTTCCCAGTTTGTCTCCATAGTCATCCAGCCCATTCCATACAATGGGGTTGCTTCTGTTTCCCTCTATAAATTGAGTAGATTCAATGGTTTTGATTAGTTTTCCGGAAATGGTGAAAACCTGAACCAGAATATCAAAAGTTTCACCGGGTTTGTTATGTTCAAAATAAAATTCAGTATGAGTCGTAAAGGGATTAGGATAGTTTAAAACATGGTCAATGGTAAGTCCTTCATCTGAAACTACTTTAAAATTCAAAGTGCTTTCGCTGAAATTATTTATGATGTCCCAGGCACGGACTTTGATGGTATGACTTCCCAATGGAATATTATGAAGGGGATAGCGGATGGTCCCACAGTTAAAACTATCCTGAACAGCCTGATAGTAGTCGTTAAGAATAATGGGAGCATCTGTTGCATCATCCAGAATGGCCACAATATCATGTCCAATTCCGTTGCCGGTAGTATTAATTCCGAATTCATCTTTTAATTTAACCAATAATGTCGGATTCTGATTGGTGGTTCCGCCATTGACAAACTTTTCATCGTTCATGTATAGCGCAATTTCCGGTCCGTTGTTATCTTCAATAGGATTGCTGCTGAATCCGCCGATGATAGCCTCATTGAAATATCCCGCAGCATCAGAATTGTTGTTTCGGGCATAGTAACTTATTTTTCCGGTACCATAGGAATAATTGATGTCTTTTGGCACAATAAATGAAAATTCAAATAGCCCATTTTTAACAGAGGCATTTCCTTTAAAGAGGACACTCTTCTGTACTTCAAATTCGTAGTAACAGCTGGTAGGGTCGTTTTGTAATGTTCCTTGTGTGATGGCTTTATCAAAAACCGATGGGAAAACATTTCCATTGAAATCAGAGAGTAAGTCGCCGTTTTCGTCCGTAATCCTCCCTTTAATTGTCACCTTTGAAAGGGCCTTTAGGGTATCCAAGTTGCCACTGACGGATATTCCGTTAATAGAATCAGTCAATACATTGTATCTTGGAACAGCCAGTTTAAGAGAAGGGTCACCCATCAAAAAAATCATATTCAGACCCCCGATAGCACCACCGGCACCGTTTTTGGCAATTCTGTTGAGGTCTCCGAATGTTTTGTAATGATTATCTTCCAAATCGAAAACGCCCGAAAACAGTTTCATTGCATACTGATGGTTAGATCCTGTAAAAGCCACACGCGAAGTGGTGATTAATCCTGCAGCTCCCCCGTTTTGATTTAAGAAAATCATTTCTGCGGGAGAAGTAACTTTCCGGTCATACCAGGCAAATTCACACGTTAGAGTTACCATTAACGGTTGATTGTAAAGATTGGTCCATTTATTCATATCAGAAATTTCAAGAATTCTTTCAACTGCCCATCCGTTTGCGCCGCCATGTCCAATGTAGGAGAATATCAGAGAACCTCTTTGCATGCGGTTATTAATGGCATCGTTTACATCCGGATATCGCTGTCCTCCGGAATAGGAAACCTGCTGGTAAGCATCACAATATATTTTATCGAAATTAATGTTTTTGTTGCTGTTGGCAACTGATATGGCAGAAAGATCAGCAGTGCTTATATGGGTTGAACAATCCTGATCGTCCGCAACAAAAGTAAATACATTTCTCCAGTCGGCAAGATTGGAAACCAACGGAGAATTGACATCCGAAATAAGATTGCTTTCAGCAGAATATCGGAGTGTCTTGTCAATTGCAATCTTGGTTTGAGCCAGACTATTTACCGGAAATCGCCCAATGGATACGTCAACCATTCCGATGCAATCAGCTCCTTCATTTTCGTCAAGTAAACCGAAATAGTCGTCATTGGAACGGAAATCTGTTTCATTAATTAATGAGTTTGACTGGTAATTGGGAACATAATTTTTTGTTCCGGTCACTCTGCCTCTGTAATCGTAAGAAGGTCTTCCAACCAATAAAAGATACTTTGGATTTTTTCCTCCGCTTTTGTCGTAAATCAGCTTCATATAATCTCTTATTGCTGTAGGATCCTGTGCCCCTGATGAAAATTCATTGTATACCTGTTGTGGAGTGACCACTTTAACCGTTAAGCCATCATGGGTTCTTCTGTATTGTGCCAAACGTTCTGCCTGAGAACTGAAGTCGGGATAGGTCACAATCACCATTTCTGTCTCACCCGAGTTGTGAAGATTCTGATTGCTCACTTTTCCGACACTATTGACGGAATAATAGCTGCTTCCGTTGAAAGCAACAAACTTATGCAACGTATCCGAAGGAGATTTGAAAGCAAAAGTGCCGTCAGCCAATGTTCCTCCCATGCGGAATGCATTGGTGGGATTTGTAACATCCCAAACAGTTGTGTTGGCATTTGCATTTGAAATGGAATATTGGGTAATGTTTCCTGTCCCTATCGTTTGTGTATTGCAAAAGGGCACCTGTGCCGAATGCATCTGTAAATTACAAGTAGCTTGTAACTCAATCCAGTCAAGATAAGCAGAAGAAGATGAATTGGGCTTGTTGTAATTAAGAGTTAACTTAATGGTCGAAGAAGAGGGAGTAAAAGTTAAATCTGCATCACTGTATAAGGCAATGTTATCTCCTGAAACAGTCCCGGCACTTAATCTTCCTATATAATTATCGTTAGCATAAACTTGAATATAGGAAGGGGTTGCAGAAATAAAAGCCCCGGCAAGAGATATTCTGGCAGAGGTGGCAATATAGGAAGGTAATGAAAAGGAATAGGTATGCTCTGTGGTGATATCAAAAAGGTCGCCAAACCATTTCTGTCCCGATTCCCCAAAGTTGGTTTCATCAACTTCATAAAAATCATAATGCGTATATGTTGAGGCATTTTGATTGGCAGCCATGAATGAATTGTCAACGGTAACAATCCTTTTCTTTTCTCCTATTCCGGCACCTGTGTTGATATAATAGTAAGCGTAGTCACTATAAATATTGTAAGAGTGGGTGAAATAATTTGTAATTGTTGAATATTCCCAAGTGTGTGGACCCTGACCATAAAAAATAAAATAGTCTCCTTTGTCGAAAGAGTTGTCCCCGCCATCAAATAGCTGAATCGGATTTTCCTGCAAATCATCAAAGCGACCTACACTATTTTTTTCAGCAAGTTTGCCCCCGCCATTACCGAATAGGGAAATATTGGAAGAAGCCAGACCGGAAACGGGAACTCCTAATTTGACAAGGTCATCATAAGTTACTTTGAAAATACCATTCCTGGAAATGGATATTTTATACCAATTTCCGGATTGTAATACAGAGTTTTCTGCATAGGATCGGGATTTGAGGCTTTTTGATTTGCTTGCCCCCTGATAGGTGAAACTTAGAGAGGTGATTTTGACATAATTGCCATCTCTGTTTTTTATAATTGGAAGGAACGTAATGGCAGTGAAATAGTTCTTTTTTTCAATTACTGTCCGGATGTTGATTTTTAATTCAGATTGATTGAAATCCTTAGGAATTAGTTCCAATTCACCTTTGGAAAGGGGAGCATACTGAATATTGCCTATTGTGTATGTGTAGTCCTGAAAATAATCATTAATTGGAATTTTTTCAAAAAAAAGTGGCAACGAAGGAAATTTTTCGTCAGAAATTGCATCTTTAAAGTATAGTAATTCAATGGTGTTATTCTCATCAGGCGAGAAAATAAGATGATCCTGCCATTCGATGGTATAAGACTTTTGAATAATTTGTGCTTGAATATCAGATGTTTGAATAAAAAATGTGATAAAAGTTAGGATGACTCCCAAAGATTTAATGTTCATATTACGTTATTAATATTAAAGTTAATCAGAAACAAAAACGTGGTTGTGTATGCAAAATTGCAAAAAAAAATGAAAATGATAACTTTTTTAGATTTTTGAATTAAAAAAAACTTATTTTTGCCCACTAAATAAAGATATTATAACATGCAAAGACGAATATTCATTTTGTTATTTTCAATCTTGCTCATTGGAGGTGGTGAGATTCTTGCGCAAGATGCACATTTTTCGCAATTTTATGCAAATCCAATTTATTTAAACCCGGCTTTTGCCGGTTCAAATATCTGTCCTAGGGTGACACTCAATTTTAGAGACCAATGGCCGGAAATTGCAGGTACTTTTATTACCTATTCGGCCTCTTATGATCAACATTTTGATAAATTATCAGGGGGAATCGGGGTTTCATTTTATGGCGATAGAGCAGGCGAGGGGACTATCAATACCTACGCCGCCAGTTTAATGTATTCTTTTAGACTGAAAGTATCTAAGAAATTCCAAATGAGATTTGCTTTGCAGGCTACTTATCAACAAAAATCACTCGATTGGTCTAAGCTTACTTTTGGCGACATGATAGACCCTAAATACGGGTTCGTATACGAAACCAGCGAAATTCAACCGGCGAAACTGACCAGCGGTTGCTTTGATGTTTCTACCGGCTTTATCGGTTATACCAAGCATATCTATTTCGGCTTTGCTGCCCACCATATTACTCGTCCTTTAGAGGGATTTGTTACACAGACAACCAGACTCCCCGTTAAGTGGACCGGCCATTTCGGCGCCTATATAGACCTCCATAGGAAAAGTAAGAAGGAAACTTCTTTCGGAGATGTCTCTATTAGCCCTAATATCATTTATCAACAACAAATGAACTTCCATTATTTGAATGAAGGCTTTTATCTCAATTTCTATCCTTTTACTGTGGGCCTTTGGCTTCGTCATAGCTTTGTTAATGTGGATGCACTTATCTTTATGTGCGGGATCCAAACTAGTTTCTTAAGAGTTGGCTATTCTTATGATATCACTTTGTCAAAATTGTCTAACCTTAGTGGTAATGCTCATGAAGTTTCTGTTCAGTTCTTGTTTAATTGTCCCGAAAAACGTAGAGTTATTAAAGATCTTAATTGCCCGACTTTCTAATTGATATAATAATAAAAAAGAAAATTGTTCGTTAAAAAAATCAAATTACAAGTATGAATACGTTCTCGAAATTTTTAGTCTTAGGAATCATTTTTGGATCCGTTTTTGCCCTTTCTTCATGCAATAAAGGCTCCTCCCCAACTACAGGTTGGAATTATAATGATGCCAAAAATGGCGGTTTTGAAGTTTTCCCTTTTATGGAACAGGAAACAGGCCCCGGATTAGTCCTTATTGAAGGAGGTACTTATGTGATGGGTCGTGTTGAACAAGATGTTATGTACGAATGGAATAATACTCCCCGCCGTGTTACTGTCGCTTCTTTCTATATGGATGAAACCGAAATCAGTAACCTTGACTATCTGGAATATCTCTATTGGTTGGAAAGAGTTTTCGTTCCGGCTGACCTTAAAGTGGTTTATGATAATGCTCTCCCGGATGAAAATGTTTGGAGAGACCGCCTCGCCTTTAATGAAACTCAAGTGGAATATTATTTCCGCTATCCGGCCTACAGAAATTATCCTGTCGTTGGCGTTAGCTGGCTGCAAGCAATGAATTATGCTGCTTGGAGAACCGACCGTGTTAATGAAAAAATATTGGCTGACGAGGGATATATTGAATGGAACCCGGAACCTTCTCCGGAAGGCTATTTTAATACCGATGCCTATCTTACTTATGATACGTATGAAGCTGAAAGCGACCGTAGAATACAATATATTACTACCGGTGAACAAAGAAACGTTAAAATGGAAGATGGAATCCTCTTACCTAAGTATCGTCTCCCCACCGAAGCTGAATGGGAATATGCTGCCTATGGCTTAATCGGAAATACGCTCAATGAAAGAGTCCTCGAAAGAAAAGTATATCCTTGGAATGGTCATTATACCCGTACCGATGATAAAAAATATTATGGCGATTTTGTTGCCAATACCCGCCGCGGTCGTGGTGATTATATGGGTATTGCCGGTAATTTGAATGATGCCGCTTATAATACAGCTCCTGTTAAATCATATTGGCCTAACGATTATGGCCTCTATAATATGGGTGGCAATGTGGCTGAATGGGTAATGGATGTATATAGACAAGGATCTCATGACGATGTGACTGAATTAAATCCGTTCCGTGGTAACTATTTTGAAACTAAAAGATTATTGGAAGACGGTACTGTGGAAGAAAGAGATAGTATTGGTAAAGTGCCTATGGTTCCGGTTTCCGATTTTAAAAATGATAGAAGACGTAACTACCGTCAAGCTGATAATAAAAACTATCTCGATGGCGACTGGGCTTCTCTTCTTGAATCTGATGCATGGACAGGGACTACTCCTGCTGAATCTACTGACAAAATGTATAGAAAAAATGAGCAGATATATTCTTTAGTCGGTGACAAAGCCAGAGTATATAAAGGAGGCTCCTGGAAAGATATCCAATATTGGGCAGCTCCTGGTAACAGAAGATACCTCGATGAAGATGAATCTACTGACTATATCGGCTTCCGTTGTGCTATGGCGCGACTCGGACCGCCCGCAAGTAAATAATATAAAAAAAAACGGCTGTTACAGCCGTTTTTTTTTATACTTTTGTCATCATTATTTTTTCTTATGGATTCTCTTTATTCCCTTTTTCTTCAATATCCGAATATATCTACTGATACTCGTGATATTATCCCTGATTCTATTTTCGTATGCCTTAAGGGTGATAATTTCGATGGTAATCATTTTGCCCTGCAGGCGCTGGAAAAAGGAGCTGCCTATGTGGTTACGGAGGATGTGAAATTAGTGGATAATCCCCGTTGTATTGTGGTGGAGGATTGTTTGAAGACCCTCCAGGATTTGAGTCTCTATCACCGCAAGAAACTTACTGCCCTGGTTATCGGTATTACCGGAACAAATGGCAAAACAACCACTAAAGAGTTGATTGCTGCCGTTTTGTCTAAAAAATATAATGCTGCCTTTACTAAGGGAAATCTTAATAACCATATCGGAGTCCCTCTTACACTGCTGAATATTAACCCCAACCATGAGATGGCTGTGGTGGAAATGGGAGCAAATCATCCGGGGGAAATTGAGGAGCTTTGTAAACTTTCTCTCCCTGATTTTGGAGTTATTACCAATGTGGGAAAAGCTCATATCGAAGGATTCGGCTCTTTTGAAAATATTGTCGCAACTAAAACTGCTCTCTATCGTGCCGTGATCGCAAATAATGGAACTCTTTTTGTCAATGCCGATGATCCGGTATTGAGGAATGAACTTCATTACGATAAGGTGGTCTATTATGGTCAGCATGGCACCGACTACGTTTGTGGAGAGGTAGTTAAAATGACCCCTTATCTGGTTGTGAAGATTTTTGACCGGATTGTGGAAACTAATCTTACCGGCTTTTATAATTTATATAATATATTGTGTGCCGCTTCCATCGGGAATTATTTTAAAGTGCCTGTTGATGATATAGCTGATGCTATTTCAGGATATGTTCCTTCTAATCATCGCTCCCAAATTGTGCAAAAGGGAAGTAATCTTATTATTGCCGATTACTATAATGCCAACCCAACCAGCATGGATGCTGCCCTGAATAATCTCTTTCTGATAGACTCTCCCAATAAGGCAGCAATCTTGGGGGATATGTTTGAACTGGGCGATGTTAGTGTTGAGGAACATCGTCGTATTATTGATATTTGCGAAAAACACAATATTGCTGCTTTTTTTATCGGACATGAGTTTTATAGCTTGTACCCTAATAAGGAAAATTTTTTTCCGGATGTTAATGCCTTTAATAATTCTGCTAAACAACCCTCTTTTGAAAATAGTTTGCTGCTGATTAAAGGTTCCCGCGGTGTTCATTTGGAAAAATTGAATTTGCTGATTGAATAATGACCTGTTTTTTTATGAGTTTTATTGCTTTTGAGGTATGAATTTCGATTATAAAATTATTGGAGTAATGTCGGGAACATCGTTGGATGGTCTGGATCTTGCCTATTGTGGATTTTCTAATGTTAAAGGCAGTTGGTCATATACTGTTTTGGATGCCGTGACAATCCCTTATAGTACCGAATTTAAGGCAAAGCTCTCCGGTCTGGTTCATGTGTCGGCTCTTGAGTTAGTGAAAATGGATACCGAATTGGCTCTTTTTATTGCAGATGCAATTCTGGGCTTTTTAAAGAAAGGATATCCTCTCCCTGATTTAATATCCTCCCATGGTCATACGGTTTTTCATCAACCGGCAGCTACCATCACCACTCAAATTGGAAACGGCGCGCTCATCGCTGCCAAAACCGGAATAGCGGTTGTTTCTGATTTTAGAACTACGGATGTTGCGCTGGGTGGGCAAGGTGCACCTTTGGTTCCAATCGGGGATAAATTTCTTTTCGGGGATTATGATGCCTGCCTTAATTTGGGAGGCTTTTCTAATATTTCTTATAATATCAATGGGAAAAGAGTGGCTTTTGATATTGCTCCCTGCAATATGCCTCTAAACAGAATTGCTGCCGAACTGGGTTTTGATTTTGACAAAAACGGTCTGATAGCGGAAAGTGGAAAACTTTCTGCTGCCTTGTTAGAGGAACTGAATTCTCTGGACTATTATGCACTCAAAGGAGCTAAATCCCTGAGTTACGAATGGTTTGAACACCATTTTTGGCCTCTCCTTAAAAAGTATGATGTTGAGACGAAGGATAAATTGCGTACGGTGACGGAACATATTGCCTGTCAAATTAGTAATGCCTTT
>JAEWNB010000049.1 GCA_023392945.1 Bacteroidota bacterium | reverse complement strand
GAAATCAACATTCCATAGCCGGCTTCAACAAAATTAAGAGCAATAAAAACAATGACGGCAATGCCGATCATTACCCATAGGTAAATATAAAAGGCGCTGACTATCATTATTCTATTACAATTTCCATTGGCATGCGAGCTTGAACACCTTTTGAATTCATAACCTGCTTGAGACCTTCGTATGTATAGTATAAATCACCCATTTCAGACTTGATAGCCTTAGCTACGGCATCCTCTTTATCTCCTTCAATTATTTTGGTAAACCAATCTTTTTGTTTCGGATAATACTCTATTCCATAATCAGAAACTTTGGCCAGTTTAGCAGCCAAGGCAATAGCATCGTCAATAGTTCCCAACTGGTCAACAAGTCCGTTTTTAAGAGCATCTTCGCCGGCCCAAACACGTCCGCCGCCCAAAGAATCAACTAAGGCAATATCCATTTTCCGTCCATCTGCAACATGTTGTGTAAAGGTTGCATATATATCTTCAATCATAATTTCAAACTTCTTAATTTCCATCTCATCCAAAGAACGCAACCCGGTAGCATAGTCGGAATGGGCATTGGTTTTAACCACATCAACAGTAACGCCCAGTTTATTTTTCAGGAAATTCTGAACGTTCGGGATAACACCAAACACTCCGATGGAGCCGGTGAGCGTGTTAGGTTGAGCCACGATTGCATCGGCATTGCAAGAGATATAATAACCACCGGAAGCTGCATAGTCGCCCATGGAAGCAACCACAACCTTGCCGGCTTTTTTGGCATTTTCAATTTCTTTCCAAATCACTTCCGATGCCAGTGCACTTCCTCCCGGAGAATTAACACGCAATACAATGGCTTTTACTTTGTCATTCATATAAGCTTTGCGAATAGCTTTTGAAAGGCTTTCAGACCCGATTTGATTATCGTTACCTTTTCCATCCACAATTCCACCAACTGCATAGACAACGGCAATCTTGTCGGCAGTATTTAATTTTATACCGGATAGAGTCTTTTTATAATTAGCAAGAGAAACATAGTTAACATCATCTTTATCGGCAACGCCCAATATTTTTTTGAATGTTTTTTCTACATCGCCATAGTAACAAAGTTTGTCAACAAGTCCAAGATCAAAAGCATTTTGGGCAGTTCCGCACAAAAGGTTCTCGGCAATGCTATTCAGAGAATCTGCAGAGATTTTCCTTGATTTAACAATATTGTCAAGCATTGTTTTCCAAAGCGTAGAGGAAAGGAGCGTCATTTGTTCGCGGTTAGCTTCACTCATTTTATCAAATAAATAAGGTTCTACAGCACTTTTATATTTCCCATGACGTATAACCTGCATTTCAACATTTAATTTATCTAACAAGCCTTTATAAAACATAACCTGAAAAGCAACACCTCTAAAATCGAGATTTCCTTTCATATTAAGGGCTACAGTATCTGCCACAGATGCAAGATAATAAGCATTCTGTGAATAAATATCACTATAGGCATAAATAAATTTTCCGGATTCTTTAAATTTTATTAAAGCATCCCGGATTTCTTTAACGGTAGCCGGTCTGGCTTGAATATTGGAAACATTAAGATAAATTCCTTTGATTTTATCATCTGTAGCAGCAGTCTTTATGCAACTAAGAATATCATTAAGTCCGGTATAGGTATTATAAGAATCTCCCAAATCCAGGTTATCAAAAGGAGAGGGGATGCTTCTTTCAACAATTTCATTTTGCAAGGTGAGTTTAAGAATACTATTTTCTTTAACGGGAGTTGTATCTTGAGATAAAGAAGCAATCATCACAATCATAAAAATGAAAGAAAGGAAAGAAACAACAAAACATGAAAAGAAAAAGCCCACCATGGTACCGAGGACAATCCGCCAAAATTTTCTGGCTCCTGTTTCGGGTTTACGCGTAACAATAACATTTTCCTGATTCATAATAATTATAAATTAAATGGATAAAATTTTAAAGCACAATAATACAAAAAATATATTTATAAAAAAGCCATATCATAATATTGAAAAAATAAAAAAACTTTGACAACCCGAAAGAAATCAAAGTTTTCCGTTAGAATCAACTATTAAAATAATATCTATTTCAGTTTAGCAATGATGGCATCTGTCATTTGGATTGTGGAAGCAGCACCCTGACTGATAACTTCCTGACAGCCCCTCAGCTTCATCATGTCATAAGTTCTCACTTTACCTTCAGCAATAACGTCGGCAATAGCCTTTTCAATTTTCTTTGAGAGCTCATTTTCCCCGATATAGTCAAGCATCATACAAGCAGACAAAAACATAGCAATAGGATTGACAATAGGTGTTTTAAAATCGGCATATTTAGGAGCTGAGCCGTGAGTAGGTTCAAAAACGGCAACGCCGCTTTCCCCGAACTGAGCCGAACTGGCAAATCCTAATCCTCCAACCAAACCGGCAAATCCGTCAGACAGAATATCTCCGAACATATTACTTGCCACTACAACATTGTAGGTTTCAGGGTTTTTAGTCAGCCACATCATTTGGGCATCAATATTGGTATCCCAAACGGCTATTCCGGGATAGTCATTTTTGGCAATTTCCTGAGCCAGTTTAAGCATCATGCCGGAAGTTTCACGGATTACATTCGGTTTTTCACAAACAGTTATTCCTTTATATCCTTTTTCCTTAGCATATTCAAAAGCAGCACGTAATATTCTTTCGGTATATTTTTTGGTTAAGATACGAGTAGAAATAAAAACCTCGTTTCTTGGCTGCGTGCCAAAGTTGGAAGCAAATTTCTTATGAGTCATCATAGCATCCCATACAATGTCAGGAGCATTACTCCATTCCACTCCACCATAAAGACCTTCCGTGTTTTGTCTGAAAATCATACAATCAACAGCCGGTTCTTCAAACCCACCGTCAGCAGTACGACGGATAAAATTCAATGGATTCCCTTTGAAAGTTTTGCAAGGGCGTTTGCAGATATCCATCTTAAATTTTTGACGCATAGTCACAATAGGACTGAAATAAGTAAGTCCTTTACCCTGTAATTCCGGAGCCAGTTCAGCAGCAGCTTTGTCTTTAGGTTTGGAAGTAATGGCGCCAAACAGTCCTACTTTGTATTTTTCCAATAGCTCAATAGTTCTGTCAGGAAGAGGATTTCCCTCTTTGCACCAAAAATCCCAGCCAATATCGGCATGTACATAATCAGCATCAAAACCGGCAGCATTTAACAATCTGATACATTCTTCGAGGACAACTTTACCTATCCCATCACCGGGCATTGTCACAATAGTTCTTTTTGCCATAATAAAAATGTTTATAAAGGGTTATTATTTCACAATATTTTTAAACTCATCGTTTTTTCTGAATTTTTTGAATTCAGGATCTTTTAAAGCCTTTGCACCTAAGGCAGGTGATTTTTCCACAGCGATTTTAAGATCAGCATAAACCTGAGCTTCATTATTTGTTCTTGCAGCCAAAACAGCTTTTAAATAATATACTTTAGCATCTTTATTAGGAATACAATCCAACGTAGTTTTAGCGGCAGCATAATCTTTGCTTACCAATTGGGCTAAAGCAGCGTTGTAATCACAATGTTTGTTGTTCATCATGGATTTTGCAGCAGCATAATCGCCTTCCAAAATCTTAAACATACCGAGATTATAATCTTGATTTACAGGGAAGAGAGAAGCTTTTGCGGATTCTTCGAATTTTGCCTTTGCAGCAGCAAGGTCTCCTTTATAGAAATTGGCAATAGCCAGATTATTCAGAATAATTCCATTACTAGGAGAAATAGCATTTGCCTTATTTAAATCGTTAACAGCTTCTGTCAGATAGTTGTCATGATTTGATGAAATGTAGTTATTGATACTAAGAATGGCAGAATTATTATAAGCTCTCCAATCATTTTGTACTGCTTCATCAGCGATGATAGCACTATAGATGGCCTCTTTTTTATTAACATCGTCCGTCATGGTGGCAGCATATAATCTCTCATTAAGGGTAAGCGTATCCGGGTTTAAGTTAATTAAACGGGCAATTTGTTCATCGTTAAAATTATTCTTATTGAAAACCATTGAAATTTCAGCACGTCTCAGCGGAGGAAGAATAGCATCTTTAATTTCTGTGTAGATATCAGTCATTTCTCTGATTTTCTGTTCTCTCATGTCATTGTTTGGTTGTGAGCGAACAATATTCAATATTTTGCTTTTTTCAGTAATATTTGATTTTTCAACAGCAACTTCAAAACCGTCCCAATCTTCACCTTTTGTATTGTTTTCAAAAACAAGTTCAGGTTTAACCAGGTCTTTCATTTTAATTTTATTTTTCTTGGCGTAAGCTTTCAGATATTTGTCAAATTCTTTGGCAAACCATTTTTTACCCTGTTCAAAACGTTTTTCGGATAAACCTTGATTATTGGATTCCTCACCTTCCGGGGAAGCCCAGCCTGAAATGATCACTTTGTCAATATTACGTCCTTCAAATAAGGAAGCAACAAAATCTTTAATAGCAGTTTTGGCAGCAGCATCCTTATTTAGTTTCAGGTTCCAGTTCATGTCAGATTTGTTAACTTCAAAATAGATAATGGCACTGACAGTAGTAAATTCCGGTTTGTAATTATGAGGTGCATAAAGAAGGCGAGTTGCATTACCTGATTTTGCATCTAAATTCATATCAGAAAGTTCAGGATCAATTTTAATCAAAGAAGAAGTGTTTGAGATTCCTTCACCGATATTTCTTGCATCGAAAGTATGAGATTTTTTTCCGAGTGTAACGGTTGAGACAGCATTAATTGTGGCATTTTCATAAGTTTCAGAATAGTCAAAAGAACCTGTTTTAGAAAATGAACCTCCATTTTTGTAAGGTATTTTAATTCCGGAAACTTTTGATTTTTCTCCAACAAGAGTTATGGTTTCCTTTTTTTCATTGATAACAGTTCCATTTTGATCATAAGTTAAAACGGGAACTTCAATTTCCATAGCAGCTTTCTTTTTCAAATATTTTGGAGGGATATTTCCTTTAACGGTATAGTCAACTTTCCCACCTTTGTTTTCCAGGTCTTGATTTTCAAGTTTAATGTTCACATTGGGATACGTTTTAACCATTTTGCTGATTCCGCATCCGGCAAGGAAAAGAGCTATTACGCTCATTACCAGTAATAATTTGTAATTTTTCATAGGATATTTTTTATTAGTTTACTTTTTTTATTTAAGGCTGCAAATATACAATATTTTTTTGCAATATTTTAATTTCTTTATATAGATAAATTTATGATTGATAATAGTTTAACACAATGCTGAATGATATAATTATAGAAAAATCAAGAATTTTTTACTTTGACAATCCTTTATAAATCGCATCATGAACCGTAAGTCTGATTTTACTTTTTGCCAGTTTATTGGGTTCTGCATCAGGATAAACTCTGTTTGAAAGAAAGATATAAATCACTCTTGTGTCAGGGTCACACCACACAACAGTCCCTGTAAAGCCCTGATGTCCAAAAGTTTTTGATCCTGCAGCCGAAGGCAACACCGAACTTTTCTTTTCAAAGGAAGGGGTATCAAATCCAAGAGCTCTTCTTTTGCATCCGTGTAAAACGTAAGTTGAGGTAAAAAGAGAGACTGTTTGTTTAGAAAAATATTGTTTTCCATTATAAACACCTTTATCCATCAACAGTTGAAAAATAACGGCCAAGTCATGGGCATTGGAAAAAATACCGGCGTTTCCTGAAACCCCTCCAAAAAGGGCTGCTGTCTGGTCGTGTACATATCCTTTCAGAACCTGCTTTCTGAACTCTTTATCATTTTCTGTCGGGGCAATACGGTCTGCCGGAATATTATGGGTTAGAGGATTAAAACAGGTATTCTTTAAACCAATCGGAATATAAAACTGTTCAGTAAGATACTGGTCAATTGGCATACCTGTAATTTTTTCCACCATATCTTTCAACATTACAAAGCCCAGATCACTGTATTCATATTCCTTTGAACCCAATTTACAAGCTGCAATTTTTTTTCTCACTTCATCAGGATAGTTTTCAGAAAGATAGACATCTTTGGCAATTTCAATATTGAAAACAGGCGTTTTAATTTTGCTAAGAACATTGTTATCCCATTTTCCGTCAGAAGCAATTGATTTGTAGAACGGAATAAAAGCGGGCAATCCTGAAGTATGAGTCAACAACTCGGCTAAAGTGAGATTAACTTTATTACTTCCTTTCAAATAGGGAAGATATTTTCCTATTTTATCTTCCAGCTTAATTTTCCCTTCATCATAAAGTTTCATCACGGCCAATGTTGTAGCAGCAGATTTTGTAACAGAGGCAATATCATAAAGAACATCAGCATCAACGGGAGAACTCTGATCATAGGTTTGAAAACCATAAGATTTGGAAAAGACGGTTTTATTGTCTTTAATAGCTAAAATTTGGCAACCCGGGAATATATGTTCGGCAATTCCTTTTTGGACGATAGAATCTATCAGTCTGTTTGTCTTTTCAGGTAAAACGGAGTAATTATTGGCAGGGGTTTCCAGCCTAACATTCAGCATATTAATACCATCACCGGCATTATAAGATTTAACTGAGACCGGAAGATGACCGCCAAAAGAAGCATCTCCGAAAATAGCATTCAATGCAGAATTCACTGCGGTAGGCGTGGGTTGATATCCGATAATGATTGAGGAATAATTACTCAGATTCCCGAATCGGGCAAGAGAATAGGGATTCCCGAAAATGGACAAGATAATCTCTTTATCATCATCAATATCATTAATAAAGTTAACAGATTCATTATAAATTCCATAATTATAACCCGGCAACTGATTGGTACTTAACATAGCCACAATAACCTTGGAATAGGGTTCAAGTTGTTTCATCAACGAAGCAGCTGTTCCGTTTTTGATGGAACGGTCAGTTTGAATAAACCCAATGCCACGTTTGTGACACATATTTTTTAACTGTGAAGAATCGGAAATTCCGCCGATACATAACAAGGCAATATTTCCACTGTCGGCTTCATTAAGAGGGAGAATATCCCTTTCGTTCTTCAGCAAAGTGAGGGCTTTAGCCTCAACCTGTTCAATAATTTTTTTAGCATTATCACTATTCATTTTCATGAATAGATCCTGGCTTGGAATTTCCGTAAAATTAGTAAGACCTTTAGATTCCTTAAATTTCAAAACTTTCAAGCATTTTTCATCAATCAGTTCTTCCGGAATTCTACCATCTTCCACTGCCTTTTTAATTGCCGGAATTACAATACTTAGGTCTTTCGGGAGCAGCAGAATGTCGATTCCGGCAAGCAGTGCTCTGATTTCTGCTTCGCCACCTCCATTGTAACTATTTCGCAGTCCACCCATATCCATTGCATCGGTAATGACAATCCCGTCGAAAGCCATATCTTTCTTCAGGGTCATCGTAATAGTTTGGAAAGACAATGTTGAAATTGAATTTCTTTCAGAATCAAGAGATGGAATATTGAGATGAGAAACCATAACCATATCTACTCCTTCGTTGATAATTTTTCTAAAAGGGAAAAACTCTAGATTTTCAAGTTCCTGGCGAGATTTTCTAATAACAGGCAGGGCGGCATGAGAGTCGGTGCCGGTATCTCCGTGACCCGGGAAATGTTTTGCACAGCCACTCACTCCGTTTTGCTGTAATCCCCTCATGTACAAAATGGACCTCTCTGCAACCGGTTCGCGGGTTTCTCCAAAGGAGCGGCTATTAATAACGGGATTATTCGGATTATTATTAACATCTACAACAGGAGCAAAATTTATATTAACGCCCAATGTCTTGCACTGTTCCGCAATTTCCTTTCCCATTTCATAAATAAGGTAAGTGCTTTGTTCATCTAGTGCTCCCAATGTCATCTGACGCGGGAAAATGATGCAGCTATCGAGTCTCATTGCCGGGCCCCATTCCCCATCAATAGACACAAGCAATGGAATATTACTTATTTTCTGGATGCGGTTTGTCAGGGAAATTTGTCTGCCGGGACCACCCTGAAAAAAACAAACTCCCCCCGGCTGATACCTTTGAATCAAAGCCACCATATTATCCTGGTATTCCTGACCGTAATTGGAATGAATACGAATCATAATCAACTGAGCAATTTTTTCTTCCAGCGACATTTTTTTCATTTGAACCAATGCCCAGTTGTGTTCTCTTTTGAGTGCTACCATTACTTTTGAGCTAATCGGATCCTGAACTTTATCTTTTTTATCCATAAAGGAAATCAAAGAAAAGCCAATAGAATTGGTAACGATTAATATTATCAGGATAATGATTTTTTTCATTGTCAAAAGAGTTGATGAGGTTTAGAAAATATAAGGTTTAAAGAATAGAATAAGAATCTGCACTTTAAACCTTATATGGATTTTACAGGATACTATTCAATAATATTCATTCCCTTCATCAGATGACCTGCGTCGGCGAATTTGTCAATAACAAAAAGGACATAACGGATATCCACATTGATACATCTTTGAAGGTCTTTATTAAAAACGATATCACTGCTGAGCGCTTCCCAGTTGCCGTCGAAAGCAATGCCGATGAGCTCCCCATTGGCATTAAGAACAGGGCTTCCGGAATTTCCTCCGGTAATGTCATTATTGGACAAAAAGCAAACCGGCAGAGATCCGTTTTTCCCATATTTTCCATAATCCTTAGCCAGAATTAATTCTTTAAGTTTAGCCGGAACATCAAATTCGGGATCCCCGGGAACTTCTTTTTCCAAAATGCCCTTATCAGTAGTAAAATATTGGTAATGAACACCATCAACAGGGAAGTAATCCAAAATCTGTCCATAAGTCATTCTCATGGTAAAGTTTGCATCCGGATACATTGGTCGATCCTTTTCCATTTCTTTGATAGCAGCCAAATAGGTACGACGTGGGGTTCCCAGTTTAGTATCAATGTTTAAATAAGCATTTTGATATTTGATAATATTTTCAAAAACCGCATAGAAATATCTGATTAAAGGGTCGTTCTCATAAACTTTGAGGGATGGTTTTCTAATAAATTTTTCAAAATTTTCCAGTGATCCAAAAATGGACTTACTAATAATAGCTTGAGAATAAGCTTTTAAATCTCCTTTATATTCTTTTTCAATATAGGTGAAAATATCAGGTTGATTTTCAACAGGCAGAGTTTTAGAAAGAATCATCGTTGCTTCAATAATTTTAGCTTCAGTAGCAGGATCGGTTCCTTCCATCAGTTTTTTATAATTTGTCAAAAGCGTATTAATCTTCTCTTCAGAATATTTCTTTTCATCTTTATTCGGTTGCACTCCTTTCATTCTATAAGGCAAAATCAAAGTTTTAGAAGTAATAAGAGAAATATTGGCATACCAAAAACACTTCATTGAAGTGGGGTCCATCTCTTTACACACCTTTTCAATATTTTCGAGAGCCTTGCCATATTTCTGAATTCTCAGGGTGTCCTGGTTAATCCAATTTGTCAAAGCGATTTCCTGTTGAACTTTTTTATCGGCAACTTTTAATTTGATAAGACTGGCAGTTTCCCCTTGTTTATTTTTCCAGCTATTGGAGAGACTTGCATAATGGTCAGCGTATCCGATACGGATTTTGTCACTGCTATTCATGGCATCTTTAATAATGGGTAAAATGGCATCGCAGGCAGCAACGAAAGCCGGATTATCAATATTAACAACATTATTGATTTCAAAGGAAGTCATAAAACGGTTGGTAGAACCGGGGTAGCCCCAAACCATGGAGTAGTCTCCTTTTTCAAAACCTTTAAGGCTAATAGGCAAATAATACTTAGGTTTTAAAGGGATATTCTCAGTAGAATAATTTGCCGGGGAGCCGTCGGGGGCAGTATAAATTCTAAATATTGAGAAGTCACCGGTATGTCTTGGCCACATCCAGTTGTCAGTATCTCCGCCAAATTTTCCGATACCACTCGGGGGTGCTCCAACCAAACGAACATCTTTATAAGTAATGTAAATAAACATGTAGTATTCATTTCCTTCATAGAAGGGCTTAATAACAACAGTATATTTTCCATTTTCAGAATTGGCTTTTTGTAGTTCTTTTATTTGATTGTCAATAATTTTTTCTCTTTCTGCTTTTTTGATTCCGGGAGTGAGACTATCAAGAATAACATGGGTAACATCTTCCATCCGGATTAAAAAAGTAGCGGTAAGTCCTTCGTTAGGAAGTTCTTCGCTATAATTTTTTGCCCAAAAACCATTTTTCAAATAATCATGTTCTTCTGTCGAGTGGTCGGCGATGGATGAAAAGCCACAGTGATGATTGGTAAGCATAAGTCCATCATTTGAAATTATTTCACCTGTACAGAAAGTTCCCATTTGAACAATAGCATCTTTAAGAGAAGAATTATTCACGTCATACATCTGTTCCGGGGTCATTCTCAGACCCAGCTTTTGCATATCGGCGTAATTATAATCTTTAATAAACATAGGGAGCCACATTCCCTCATCGGGTGGATTAGTAGCAAATAAAGGAACAAAAAGGATGCTCCAAAAAACGATTAAGAATAATTTTTTCATTTTTTACAGTTTTTAGGCTGCAAAAATAGGAAAAAAAGACGAAAATAAACAGATGATAAGCTGAAATTTATTTAATCAGGAACGGGAATTTATCGAAGTTTTTCAGTGCGATGCCGGTACCTCTTGCAACTGCTTTCAAAGGATCGTCAGCAACATGAACTTTCAGTTTTGTTTTTTTGGCGATACGTTTATCAAGTCCGCGGAGCAAAGAACCGCCTCCGGCCATGTAAATTCCTGTTTTATAAATATCTGCAGATAATTCCGGTGGAGTATTTTCAAGGGCATTGATAACAGCGGCTTCAATTTTAGATATGGAGCGGTCCAATGCTTGTGCAATTTCACGGTAGTTAACCTTAACCGAAATAGGAATACCCTGCAGCAAATCACGACCGAACACTTCATAATCTTCCGGGGGATTTTCAAGGTCTTCGATTGCAGACCCCACATTTATTTTAATTTGTTCAGAAGTTGATTCTCCGATGGCAATATTATGTTTTTTACGCATATATTCCTGAATATCATAATTGAACTCATCTCCCGCAGTTTTAATAGACTTGCTGGTTACAATACCTCCAAGAGCAATAACAGCGATTTCGCTTGTTCCACCCCCAATATCAATAATTAGATTTCCATTGGCATCCAGCACATCAATTCCAATTCCGATAGCTGCTGCCATAGGTTCATGAATCATTCTTACTGCCTTTGCACCGGCTTGTTCGGCAGAATCTCTGACAGCTCTTTCCTCAACTTCAGTAATTCCGGAAGGAATACAAATTACCATTTTTAATGCAGGGGGAAAGAAATAACCCTTAGTACCCGTCATTTTAATTAATTCACGCAACATCATTTCCGTTGATTGGAAATCTGCTATAACACCGTCTTTCAAAGGACGGATTGTACGGATATTGTCATGCACTTTACCATGCATCATCAATGCTCTCTTACCAACAGCCATAAAAGCACCGGTTGTTCTGTCAATCGCAATAATGGAAGGTTCATCAACTACCACTTTATCATTATGAAGAATCACAGTATTCGCTGTTCCTAAGTCAATTGCTATTTCTTTTGTAAAAATTGAAAAAAGCCCCATTTGTCAAAAATTAAAGTCTGCAAAGATATAAAATATTTGTGTTTCATACGTTTGATTTTCAAATTTGTTTCACTAGATAATTCTTTTTGACGAAGTACAAAAACAGAAGAGGACTTAATTTGCATTATCCGAATTGTATCGGAAAGCACAACAGAGAAGCCGGCACCCTCCCCAAAATAGTATATTTAAAATTGAGCGAATGAAAATCTAATCAGCTGTAAAAATAAATTTCACTACTTTTGCAAAAAAAATCAGCATGTTCAAACATTGGGTTATATTACTTTTTATTATTTCTAGTTTGATACCATTAAATGCCCAAGAAATGAATGTAAAATTCGACATTGAAACGGGCATCGAGGAGGTGGAAGAGGCGCACCTTGCAGCATGGCAAAAAGTGGGGAAAGTTGAAGGATATCGTATTCAGCTAATTGCCGTTGCTGGTACCAACTCCAAAAAAAATGCACAAAAAGTATTAGACGAATTTTCGCTTCTTTTTCCCGAAATTGCAGTATATCTTTCCTATTCAGAACCCAACTTCAGAGTTCGTGCAGGCAATTTCAGAACCAGATTAGATGCTCTGAGTGTGTTAGGTAGTATTCGACAACTATATCCAGGGGCATTTATTGTAAAAGATAAAATTTTTTATACTGAATTATAACCTTTGGCAAATTGTTTTTTTGTATTTTTGTGCGAAAATAAAATTTCAATCCCATGTCATTTATTGAAGATAGAGTTAAGTTAGACGGGTTAACGTTTGACGATGTTTTGTTAATACCTTCTTATTCGGCTGTTTTGCCCAGAGAGGTAAATTTACAGACCCATTTTACCCAAAACATTATGTTAAATATTCCTTTCATATCGGCTGCAATGGATACGGTAACGGAAGCCAAACTTGCCATTTCCATTGCAAGAGAGGGAGGAATTGGGGTTATTCACAAGAACATGACAATAGAAGAGCAAGCCACACAAGTCTCTTCTGTTAAGAGAGCTGAGAACGCCATGATTAACGCTCCGATAACTATTTTCCCCGACATGACGGTGGGAGATGCTATTCATCTTATGGGAGAGTATAAAATCGGAGGGATTCCCGTTATCAACGAGGACAATATATTAATAGGTATTGTAACCAATCGGGATCTGCGATTTGAGAAAGACATGTTTAAGAAAATCAGAGAGGTGATGACTAAAGAAAATTTGATCACAACCTCTAATGATACTGACCTTAAAAAAGCCACCGACATTCTTCAGAATCACAAAATAGAGAAATTGCCCGTTGTGGACGATGAAGGTCATTTAATTGGATTGATTACATACAAGGATATCACAAAAGCAAAAGACAAGCCCAATGCCTGTAAAGATGAACGCGGGCGTTTGAGGGTAGCTGCCGGGGTCGGTATTTGTGAAGACACCATGGAAAGGATTGCCTCTTTAGTTGGAGCCGGGGTAGATGCAATTGTACTGGATTCTGCCCATGGACATTCCAAAAATGTGATTGATGTTTTACAATACATTAAGCGTATTTATCCCAATCTTCAGGTTGTTGTGGGAAATGTAGCCACTGCCGAAGGAGCACTTTGTCTTGTTAAAGCAGGGGCTGATGGAATAAAAGTGGGAATTGGACCGGGGTCAATCTGCACGACTCGTGTTGTTGCCGGAGTGGGAGTACCTCAGTTAAGCGCTGTTTATCAGGTTTACAAAGCCCTTAAGTCTTATAATATTCCGATAATTGCCGATGGCGGTATCCGATATTCGGGAGATATAGTAAAAGCATTGGCAGCCGGCGCAAATTCAGTAATGCTTGGAGGACTGCTGGCAGGGGTGGAAGAATCTCCCGGGGAAACCATTCTTTTTAACGGAAGAAAATATAAGTCATATAGGGGCATGGGCTCTTTGGAAGCCATGCAAAAAGGCTCTAAAGACCGATACATGCAATCAGAAGTAAGCGATATAAAGAAATTAGTGCCTGAAGGAATTACCGGAAGGGTTCCTTTTAAGGGCGATTTATATGAAGTTATCTATCAGATGGCCGGTGGACTTAGGGCGGGTATGGGATATTGCGGAGCCGCTAACATCAATGACTTACATAAAGCAGGATTTTGCAGGATTACCAGTGCTGGTGTTATTGAAAGTCATCCCCATGATGTTACCATAACCAGCGAGTCTCCGAACTACAGTTCCGGAATGTAACAAAAATTTTTATAGATCGTTTTCATATACAATTATAGTATATTTGTAATTCTTAAATTATGATGCCATGAAACGATTTATACTATTCATTCCCTTATTATTATTATCATTTGCCAATGCACAAAACTGCATCGATGCTGTCATCATTAAACTGAATGACACCGGCAATAAAGTAACCGATACTATTATATGCAAAATACTATCTTCAGATGAGACCGGCTATCTCATTGATAATGGGCTCTCTATTACTTCCATTTCAAAAAACAATGTAATTGACACTCTTGTCTGTTTTAGAGAAATGAATATTTATGAAACTTATAAATATAAAGGAATTGACAATGTTACTAAAGAATATTTTGCAAATTCCTACACAGCAGGTAATGCTTTAAGAAAAGCAGCATTCAGGACATACCTTGCTACCGGCCTCGGAATCGTGGGTGGGGGCTCCATAATTTTAGGATTGACGGCTTTAAATGACCTGAAAATAAAACCTTACTTTATTATTGGGGGGTCACTTATCACGGCTGCTTCACTTTTCTTTGTGGTTACTGCGTGGAACCAAATTTATAAAGCCGG
>JAEWNB010000036.1 GCA_023392945.1 Bacteroidota bacterium | reverse complement strand
GCAAAATTACGATTCTTTTACTCGCAATTTTTTCGGGTCGCTATAAAAAGTCTTTTGTTGACATAATATGAGCACAAAATTGTTCTAAATTCATAGTACCTAATTTTTAAATTAATAATTTTAGCAAAGTTAATTTTTTTTCTTTCCACTTACTATCTGTAGTTAGAAAAAAAAGTAAGAGCTAAGAAAGAGTTCTTTTAAGAATTAAATCTCTTACTTGCGAACAAAATGGGGCATATCGGACGGCAGTTCCATGGAGAGTTCAATAAAACCCATAAACTCTTCATTTTCAAACCAGGGAGATTGATATATCAATTTTTTAATTCCGTTTTTTTCTATGGTATAGCAATTAACCTGATGGTTTTTATACAAATCCATAAGTTTTGAACGGGCAGGTTCAGGATGACAATCAAATAATGATTGTCCTATGATGCTTTTTCCGTCTTTGATAAAAGTCTTGACAGACTTATCATTCATCTCTACTATTTTTCCTTCTTTATCACTGATGGTTACAGCAAAAGGAACATGATTAAAATATTGCATGATTATATCTTTTAGGTGCAAAAATAAGGAAATATGAAGAACGGAAGTGCCTCATCAAACAGGGAAGGTCAATCTTTAATATAACAACGTGTTCTGAAGTAGGGTTCTTTTTGATAATTATCCCAAATGCCCACCGCATTGATATTGGTTTCAAGCTGACCGGTAGAAATAGCAGTTTTAATATTATACTTAATATACTGTTTATTCATAGCCGTATAATAGAGAGAGTGAATACCGCGTTTCTGCCAATCGGGATGCACCCCGGTCACATATAAGTCAATAGTATCATAATGACGCAGTGCTTTCAGAATATGGATAAAGCCAAATGGGAACAATCGCCCGCGGGCTTTTTGGAAAGCCCTTGAAAGAGAAGGAATGCTTATACCAAAGCCAACCACATTATCAGATTCATCCAAGACAAAACATATTAACTCGGGACGGGCAAAACTAAAATAGGACTTAATATAGGCATCTATCTGCTCATCCGACAATTCAGAAAATCCATAAAGATTAACAAAAGACTGATTTAGTGTATGAAAAAACTTTCTGGCATAAGCAAAGAGTCCCCGTTTTCTTTGAGGTATAAAAACCTTGAGATTATACTTTTGCATCACAGTCTGATTAATTTTCTCAACTTTTTCGGGGACCGGTTGAGAAGCATTAAACTTAAACTGAACCCAATCGGTTGCTTTACTGAATCCAAGTTTTTCCATGTGAACCGGGAAATAGGGATAGTTATAGGCACTGGTAATAGCGGGCAAATTGTGAAAACCTTCTATCAACATTCCCTCCGGATCCATATCAGTAAAGCCCAGTGGCCCGTGCAATCCTTTCATTCCTTTGTCATTTCCCCATTTTTCGGCAGCGTCAAGCAAGGCTTTTGAAACTTCCAAATCGTCAATAAAAGAAAACCAGCCAAAACGGGTACGATTGTCTTTCCAACGCGAATTTGCCTTGTGATTAATAATGGCTGCAACTCTTCCAACAACTTCTCCATTTTTATATGCAAGAAAATAAGCCGCCTCACAGTGAACAAATGCAGGGTTTTTCTTTCTGGAAAAAGTATTCCATTCATCCATTATCAAAGGAGGCACCCAATTCTTGTCATTTTTATAAAGTTTAAAAGGAAACAGGATAAACTGCTTCATCTCTTTTCTCGTGACTGCTTCTTTAATTTCAATCATAAATTATAAGAGTAAATTGACAATGCAAAAATAAGAATTATGATTCATAATGTTCTTTCTATCTTAAAATTTCAACATTTGCACATTGAAAAGATTATTCAGAAAAGGTCTATCAACTCACATTTTATCGGGAACATCAATTCCCAAAAGGGACATTCCATTCTTAATAACGATGGCAATAAAACCAGAAATCCCGAGTCTCATTTTTCTCAACTCTACATTTTCTTCCTTAAAGATGGGCGTTTCTTGATAAAAAGTATTAAAATGCTGCGCCAAATCAAAAAGATAATTGGCAATGAGTGCCGGACTTAAAGTCTCACCGGCAGCAAGGACAATTTGTGGAAAATCATAGAGTAGTTTCACCAGCTCTTTTTCATTCTTGCCAAGCAGTTCAGGATGGCTGTAATTCCCCGTCAAATCAATATTACTGTCCACTGCTTTTCGCAACAACGACTTAATCCTAGCGTGTGTATATTGAATAAACGGAGCCGTATTCCCATTAAAATCAATAGAATCGGTAGGATTAAAAAGCATATTTTTCTTGGGATCCACTTTCAGAATAAAATACTTAAGAGCCCCTAACCCTATCATTTCATACAATTGAGTAGCTTCCTCGTTTAAAAAATCAGATTTTCCCAACTGTTCGGTACTCTCTTTGGCCTGTATAAACATCTCTTCCATCAGATCATCAGCATCAACCACTGTTCCTTCGCGTGATTTCATCTTCCCGAAAGGAAGTTCCACCATTCCATAAGAAAGATGGAAAATATTATCTCCAAATTCCCTCTTCAGTTTTTTAGCCAACACCAGTTTCAGAACATCAAAATGATAATTTTGCTCATTTCCCACCACATAAATCATCTTTTCAGGTTGATATTGATCAAAACGCAACTGAGCAGTACCCAAATCCTGAGTCATATAGACAGAGGTGCCGTCAGAACGAAGCAGCAGTTTTTCGTCAAGACCTTCAGAAGTAAGGTCAACCCAGACAGAACCATCCTCTTTTTTATAAAATGCACCGGCAAGAACACCTTCCTCCACCAACTTCTTTCCTAAAAGATAGGTCTGAGATTCGTAATAGGTTTTATCGAAGTTAACTCCCAGTCGGTTGTAAGTATCTTCAAAGCCTTTATATACCCAGCCATTCATCTTATTCCAAAGGGCACGCACTTCCTCATCGCCATTTTCCCACCGCCGAAGCATCTCTTGTGCTTCCAACATCAAAGGGGCCTTTTTTGCAGCCTCTTCTTCGCTAACCCCTTCGGCAACCAGTTGTGCGATTTCTCTTTTACAGTGCAAATCAAACTCAACATAATATTTACCCACCAGATGATCTCCCTTCAAACCTGATGATTCAGGCGTTTCGCCATGCCCGAATTTCTGCCAGGCAAGCATTGACTTACAAATATGAATTCCACGGTCATTAACAAGATTGACTTTAACAACTTTCTTTCCACAGGCATTCAGAATCTTTGCCACCGAAGAACCCAACAGGTTATTCCGGACATGTCCGAGATGGAGCGGCTTATTGGTATTGGGAGACGAATATTCTATCAAGGTAATCTCATTACTCTTGCTTTTGGAAAAGCCATATTCCTCCTCTGCCCGATTGTCATTCAAAAAAGAAAGCCAAAAATCAACCGAAAAAGAGAGATTTAAAAAACCGTTTACCACATTATAACCACTAATTCCGTTCGGGCTGAGTTTTTGTGTAATCCACTCTCCTATCTCACGGGCAGTAATATCCGGAGCTTTCCGCGACATCTTGGCAAACGGGAAAACCACTATAGTAAAATCACCCTCATACTCTTTTCGGGTCTTTTGAACAAGATTTAAGCTAACTGAGTAATCAATATTGTATAATTCTTTGAGAGCTTGCTGTAAAGCACCCG
>JAEWNB010000188.1 GCA_023392945.1 Bacteroidota bacterium | reverse complement strand
TATTCACTTTTAGCTTGCCGCTTTTGATCAGACGATCAATATATTCGGAATGATGCAACACTTCTATGGGCAAAGTATAGTCATTTTTAAAGGTCTGATAGCAAATTGGACATGAAGTAATAAGCATCTTAGCTTTAGATTGATTTATTAGATTGGTATTCTTTCGTCTAAGTTCTTTGGCCTGATTGAAAAAACCCTGCTCGAGCAAAGGCTTTCCGCAACAAATAGTCTTATCTTCATCCATGTACCAATATTTTTGACCCACTGATTCAAATATCACCTTCATTGACTCAGCAATTCCGGGAGTCAGGTGTGACATACATCCGGAATAATATATTACACGACCTATCGCATTGAAAGGCTGAATATTTTCAATATAGCCGTAATTGTCATGGGTGTCCAGTTCTTTTTTATCCCTTTTCTGTCTGCGAATAACAGAACTTTCAAGATTGACCGGGCAATCAGAGACACAACGGTCACACATCAGACAATTGTCGGCAATCTCTTTTTGCAGTTTTTTATATCTGATATCACGCAAAAAATAAATAGGCTGTACATTTTTGATATCCAATTCCGAATTAAGAGGACAGCCATCAATGCATATTCCGCAACGGGAGCAGGCACTTAACTCAAATTTGGTAAAGCCGGTTGATTTTTCACTTTCTACAATTCCAAGATTTCGGAAAAAAATCAGAAATGGTTCGGTGAAAATATGCATATAGCGGGAAAAAGGCATGGCAACAAAAAAAGTGCCCAGCGCGACTGAGTAAAGTGTCCAGAAAGTAATTTCAATATGGGATGCATAGCCGGGATTGATAAAGAAAAAGTCTCCAATAAACTGAGTTAGAAATCCCCCGTTATTGGCAATTGATGCGGTTATACTTTCCGCCAGAAGTCTCAACGGAAAAATAGCCCAAAGTGCAAAAAGTGCAAAACGATCGAAAATGACATGCTTGGGAATGCGCTTCATCCCGACAATCCTTGAAAAGAATCTCTTGAAAAAAGCAATTATTATTCCGGAAAGGACGTACAAAAGCAAGATATCCATAAGATTAGTAAAAAGCAATTCCCCTTTGAAATTGAGATTTATATCTTGCGTAAAATAACGGTAAAAAATACTTAACCAAAACGGTCTGCCAACACGAAATCCCATCTCTTGATTTAAAGCATGACCCATGAACCAGTCTTCTACAGCTCCAAAAACTATCAGCAAGAACCATCCAAAAGCAATACTGCGATGCATATAGCCAAGCATCCAGTTTTTCTGTGAAACCCTTCTGTGAAGAATTGATTCAACAAACATTTCCCAAATGGCGGGAATAATTTTCCAACTCAGAATATTCTTTCTGATGGTCATCTTTTGCAATCTGTCGAATTTTTTGTACCATCTGTAATACTTGATAAAGCAAATGATGAGCAGCGCCAATATTCCGCCACAGAAAGGAATTACAAAAGGATTAAAAAAATCAGGCATTGCTATCGGATTTAGTATTTTCAGCTAATAATTTGCGCATATTTAAGATTAAAGGTCGAAGATTGACTCCCCGCGGACAAACGAGTGTGCATTTTCCACAGAGCATACATTTTTGAAGCTCCTCAGCCAAATCCTTGTATTGAAAACGGCGGAATAAAGAGTGAATTTTCCGAATGTTAAATGGGGTGAACATACCTGCAGAACATGTGGCTGAACACCCTCCACATTGAATACAGCGCCTGAAAGAGACCACCCGTTGCTCTAAATCCTTCATTCTTTTTGGATCACAATTGTCGAGATTAATAGTGCGGGTATTGAAAATCGAAAATCCAAAATTGGGCATGATTTTATCTTTAATAAGTGAGGACAAAAATAATGAAAATGTATAAACGATACAATGCAAAAAAAATTGGCTATTTTTGCAGCTATGAAGAAACAAAAGAATCCTTTGATCTTGCTCCTTGATACTGCTACTGAAGTATGTTCAGTTGCCCTGTCCCGCGGTGCTGAAATTCTGGCAGTTGAAGAAAGCCATGACGGGAATTCACATGCCAAAAGAATAATCTCTTTTATCGAAAAGGTTCTAAAAACAGCGTCTGTTAACAAAAATGAGATTGATGCCGTTGCTCTAAGCATCGGACCCGGTTCTTATACGGGATTAAGAATCGGAGCCTCCACCGCAAAAGGACTTTGCTATTCTCTTGATCTGCCATTGGTGACTGTTTCAACTCTTGAAATTATTATGGCAGGTGCAAAAAAAGAAGCATTAGCCAATATTGATGAGACCTCAAACTACTATTTTTGTCCGATGATTGATGCCCGAAGAATGGAAGTATATTGTGCTCTCTATGATTCAACCGGAGCCATTGTTGAGGACGTTCACTCTCAAATCATGGACGAAACTTCTTTCGTCGATATCCTGCAAGACAAAATAGTATTCTTTTGCGGAAACGGAATGCCTAAATGCAGAGCATTGTTGTCAAAAAATAAAAATGCCCGCTTTTCCGATGCTCCCATTTCGGCTGCCAATATGTCTGAAAAAGCCTTTTTAAAATATCAGCTTGGACAATTTGAAAATATTGCCTATTTCGAGCCTTTTTATTTAAAGGATTTTGTTGCAGCAAAACCGGTGGTTAAAGGTTTAAAATGATGAAAAACAGCGATAAAAAACTTAACATCATTGCAATTACCGATTTTTCGGATTATGGAGATGTAGCTGTAAGACACGGAGGAATCCTGGCGGCCATCTTTAAGGCATCCCTGACCATCATTACCGATTTTTCTTTCTATCCTAAAACCATTAAAGAGCTCAAAGAGAATAGCCGGCAACCCGAAACACATTCCGATATCTGGAAAGAAGAAATCGGCACCATTCAGTCGGCAACTGAGAAACCTTCTGTGGAGATGAGTCCTATTTTCAACAGGACGCTTTCTAATCTTACAGAAAATGAAATAGAAACCATCATGCTGTCGGAGCATTTTACTGCCAAATCTCTCTATGAATATGCCGACAAAACCAATACTACGATGTTTGTAATCGGGGTTTCAAAAAAAGGGAAAAATAATTTTTTCAGTTTACGAAAGGCTATCAAGTTTATTCGCCCATCGCGCATACCGGTCATGACTGTTGGAAATAAAATTCCTGAAGCAACGGTTTATCAGCATGTTATTTTACCGCTGGACATAGATCGCCAAGCCAAGGAGAAAGCTCTGTGGGCAGGATATTTCAGCAGATTCTATTGTGCTACCGTTCATATTCTTCATACTCAGTTTAAAGATGAATTTCTAAAACAGAAACTGAAGGATAATATAGCCTTTACGGAAAAATTGTATAAAAATCTGAATATAACTTATGAACTCCATAAGATTACACCTACCGTTGATAATATGGATAAATATTCTCTGACTTATGCTTCCCAAATTAATGCTTCCCTTACGGTAATTATGATGACTCGTTTTTATTCTCTGATTGATATTATTTTTGGAGCCAAGGAGAGTGCTGTCATAGGCAATCCCGCGGGATTTCCGGTTTTGTGTGTCAACGAAAGAGATGACTTATATGTGCTTTGCACATAAAAAAAACCGCTTTTGTTGAGCGGTTTTTTCACCAAAATAATAATGTTTATGATAAAAAGGCTATGCCTCAGAATCCGTTTTATTTACTTCTTTTTACCTCTTGTCCATATTATACTTACCTCTTCATCGGTAATATCAAGTAGCAATTGATCACAATTTTTGTCATCGTATTTTTTGGAATAGATATAGGTCGCTTCTCCTTTTTCACTGACTTCCAGTATTTTTTCAAAATTATCGCTGTTCATAACAGACATAATTTCTGAGATTATTTGTTTGGCAAGTTGAGCATTATCGGTTGAGACCTCTTCCAGGGTGAGAATTTTGACAGAAGTGGGAATCATATCTTCAGTTTCTTCGTCAAAATCGGCATAATTTTTAATGGTATTCATCATTCCTTTTCCAACAGAGACGTAGGTAAATTTTTCGTTATGACAATATTTATCAAAGAGATGGTCTAAAGTTTGTGCCTGTTGTGTTCCGATAAACCCAAGTAAAATAACTGATAATAAGATGATTTTTTTCATGATTTGCTTTTATTTTATGTTTGTTAATACCAATATATGTTACTTTTTCCTGACAGATTGATTTAACTTCTGTAATTTCTCTAATTTATCCAGTTTGCTCAATCCTTTTTTTATCTTCTGCGAGCTCTTTGCCAATTGCTCGTTAGCATATTTAACTGCCAACTCTGAATCATTTATCCTTTTTCCGTTCATCACGATATAAGTGTCTTTATGAAGAGTATAATCTTCATAGCTATTTTTCAAAAGTGCAACAACAAGAACAATAAGGATGCAGGAAGCTACCGCTTTTATGGCAAACATCCATTTCCTGTTTTCAAAAATCGAAACTTTTTTTCTCTTTTCGGGAATGAAAGAGACTGAAGGGGTTGACTTTTCTTCGCCGATAGTATTGAAAGTATCGAAAAGTGCTTTGTAGGGAAGCCATTCTTTATCTATTTCTCCTGAAGCAAAATAATTGCGAATTATTTGCTCTTCTTCCAAGGTGGTTTCGGCACGAAAATATTTTTCTATAAGGGTAGCAATGGTTGTCTTCATCGTAACATTCATTTCAGGCGGTTTTAATATTTAAGGTTATCAGTTTTTTTCTAATCTGTTGTCGTGCTCGCGACAAATTCACGGTAACTGCATTTTCTGATAGAGAGGTTATTTGAGCAATTTCCTTAATTTCAAGTCCTTCAACATCTCTAAGGTGCATAACGGTTCGCTGCAATTCGGGAAGTTGTTCTATGAAATTAATAATTATTTTCACAGCTTCTTTTTGTTCCATTTTTCCTTGAGAATCAGCCTCAATATAGACTATTTCTTCACTAATTTCTTCCGTTTCATGGTAATCGCGAATGTTATTGAGGCAATAATTCCGCATCATCTGCAATGAAAAGGCAACAGGATTGTGAACATGATTCATTTCAGCTCTTTTTTCCCAGAGTTTTGTCAAAACATCCTGTAAAGCATCTTTAGCCCTTTCTTCATCTTTTAAAATTGATTTGGAAAGCCTGAATAGTCTGTCGGTAATAGGAAGAATGGTTTGGTTGAAAATCTCGGTTGTCATATTGATGTTTTGAGTGCCATACATGATAAAGACACATAAAAAAGAAATATATTACATCCTAATGAAAAATTTTACCATTGCCTGATTCTGTCAACATACCAAAATAATAGCAGGAACAGACCAAATGACAATAGGGAAAAAAGGATATAACAGTTGAGGGTGGTCAAAGGAACTATCTGATAGATAAAATTTTGAACTTGTTGCATGAAATAACTAATATAATGGGGCAATACTTTCCAAAAACCAAGAAACCATAAGATGAGAATACCTATAAGCAAGCTTCCGGTAATGATGACATAATACCATAATGGAATTATATCAAAACGAATCTTTTCTGCTACTTTTTCAGAAAATCCATTGTCGGGAATTTCTCTCTTATACTTTTGAAAAAAATCTTTTAATTCGGAATCTTGATTATTCATAGCCGTGAGTTGTTAAAAAGGTTTTCATTTTATTACGCGAACGATGCAGATGTGACTTTACCGTATTGGCCGGCAATAGCATCACGTTTGATATGGCATCAACGGAAAGTTCTTCCATGTAAAATAGCAGCATGACAGCCCTTTCCTCAGCTTTCAGGGTAGATAGAGCCAGTTCCAAATCATTAGAAAGCTCTTTGTTGGTATCCGGCTTTACTTCAATGTTAAACGCAGCCTCTTCAAGTTCTTCATTAAGATACTCTTTGTTGCTTCTCTGATAATCGTAAAAGAGGTTGTAGGATATTCTGTAAAGCCATGTGGAGAATTTTGAAATGCCTTTGAAATTATGAAGGTGAAGATATGCCTTAATAAAAGTTTCCTGTGCCAAATCATCGGCAAGTGCCTCATCTCCATTAGTGAGATGAAGCAAAAACCTTCTCACAGGCGATTGGTGTCGGAGGACCAATTGATCAAAAGATCTTTTGTCACCCAGCACCAATACCTTACCTATTAACACAACATCCTCCAGGTTGGTCATTTTTTAGCTGCTTTATTCTCAGAGTTTTTCGGGTTTTTCAAGTTGGTTCTTCTTTCTGACTTCAAGCCATCCTATCAAGAGAAAACCCAACCCCAAAAATATGGGAATAATACCAAAGAAAGAGGCTTCCTTTTCATCTATCAGAAGAAAACTGATAAGAATTCCTATTCCCAAAGTCAACAATATTACTCCTGTTCTGAGTGAAGACCATTGTCTTTTTACTTTTTTTTCTTCAAAAAGACCTTCCGGCAAAGTCTGTCCGTGCTCCAATGCTTTTTCAATCACCCTGTATTTTGCATCCCTCTCTTTACGACGGAAATACAAAACAAAATAAACAATTAAAAAAGAGACAAAAAACATCGAAATAGGAACAAAAATGGCAACTAAATCGGTAGGACTTTCTTCTAACATCATCTCGTTTTCCATTTTTATCTGTTCCAATTTCATTTTTTCCAGTTCAAATAACTGATCTGAAGTAAGCTTTTGGTTCACAGAATCAGACAATGCCGTTGTGGTTGATGACGAATCTGCCGGCTGAACGGTGGTCTTTGCCGCATAGCCGAAAAACAGAAACCCCACTAATGCTAATAACACAATTAATTTTTTCATACTTTTTTTGTTTTGGTTAATTTTATGCATTTGACGTAATCTTAACCCTTCAAGTTGCAAAGGTGATAATTTTTTTGGTTACTTGTATTTTATTTTAGGTGCATTAAGTCTTAACAAATAATTGTTAGTTGTTAAAAAATTTTTTATTTTTACTTTTATAATTCAATTATTTGATTTACTTTTAGCGCTGATATATCGTAAGATAAAAATTAAATTTTTTACGAATTAAAACTCTAAGTATTAATTAAATAAGGATTTTGATTTTTAGAACGAAATATTAAATTAATTAATATGTTAATCAAATTGATATTACAATTTTGTCGGAAACTATTTTCAATGGAACTATTGTGCATCTCAAACAATAGCTTGCCACAAATATTTAACAAAGTAAATAGAGATAAGATTCCTTTTTCGCTTGTTATTTATCTCTGTCAATCAATTTTATTCTTATGGGGAATACATTTTTTGTGCAAAACAAATTTAGCCTGACTTAGCCTCCGTCATTTTGTGCGCCTGTTGACGGGAGGCCATAAAAAAGGTGCCCTGCAGAGAAAGGTATATTACTCCCTTGAAAAGAAAAATTTACCCAACCCTGCTGCCAAGCACCTAAGGCATATATCGGAATGTTTGTAACGATTGCACAAAAAATCTCGAAGACAAAAATACAAGAAAATTTAACGAGATTAGCAAACGAAAAATTATTTTTAACTAATTTAACTAAAGAAACTTATGAAAAATAAAAGAATAATGGTTGCAACATTAATAGTAATCTTAATAGGTATTGTTTTTTTTGTTGCATGTAATAAAGAAGATACAATTCAAGATGTTGTAACGAACACTAATAGCAATTCTTCTGTTGCTAATAAAAATTGGATAGTAACCCTAAAACTTGGATTTGCCACTGTTGCAGTTGAAGGAAATTTTCATCGTCAAATATATGAAAGACCAAGAGATGGGAAAATTTGTGACTGTAAAGATTGTTTCGGAATCTGTATTTTAAATATAAATTTTGAAATGACAAATAACACTTCGGGTTTATTAGACTTTGATATAGATAACGAAACTGCTACATTATATTTTATTAAAGATTTAAAGCAGGCTGAAGAAGAATTTGGAGTAGATGAACCCGTGTTTATTTCTAAAGAGAATCTTCCAAATAAAATAGTAGAAAAATATTCAATTCAGAGTGGTATTACTATTTTACCGAATATGTATAAATACGAGGATGAAAATATAGGTTTAATATATAAAGATGACACTCTTTCATGTTATGGAAAAACAAAATTAAATATTCGAATTGACTAGTTAACAGTAATCTGTGTGGAGATGAAACATACTCCACACAGATTTTCTAAAACATAATAACAATAAGCTTATATGAAAAATTTATTATCAAAAAATCACATTCATACGATCATTCTCGTCTTTTTGCTGGGATTAGGGCTATCTTCTTGCGGTGGATTGATTGCAAAATTGACATTTGGAATTCAAAATCCAAAAATATATTCTTCTTATACTCAAGTAGATTCTGTTATTTATAAACAGCTGAAAAGAGAAAAAATTCATTATATTGTCTTATACAATGCTCAAGAGGATTTTTTCTCATCCTTTGACAAAAGAGGGTTGTTCTTTGATAATCAAACCCAACTTCTTGTGCCGAGTAAATTTGTTGGTTGTGGATTTCGGGATACCGTTCAGATAAAATCAACGATCTATAAAGAAATTCCTAGACATGCCGAAGATACAGTATATTTAAAAGATGTCATAGATAAAGATTTAGTCAATAAAGATACCATTACGTTTGACTGGTCGTGGCTGCACGGATATCGATATATTGTCGTTTCGGATAAAGTAACTTTTTTCTCTAAATTAGAAAGAAAAATAATAAAACAAATTAAACAGACTCAAGATATCAATACTGTTTTGTTTATTTTTATTGATAAAGATTTTTATGTAGGAAATAAACGTGCTGAAGAATTACAAAAAAATGATAATTTAAAGTTTGATAGAATATCAATAAAAAGGGAAAAACGAAAATAGGGAAATTAAATTTGCTGTTTACGAGCAAGGTGAGCTGGGGTACACAAAATAATTCTCATTTCAAAGGGGCTTTTCGTAAGAAGACATTTTTTAGAAAGTAAATACCAATTTGTGAAAACATGTATAATCCATGAAATTAAGGTTCTGTGAATAATCAACAGTTTCATCTTGGGAAAGAACGAGTTCCCAAATTATTCCAAATACCCTTATCTTTTAAACCCAATATGCATTGAAAAACATCTTGAAAAAGAGAGAATAAATTTGCGATAGGTTGCAGCAAAATTTATATACGTATTAAAATAAATTTTTGCTTTATTAAAATATATTTCTCCTAGTATTAAAATAAATTTTTCCCTTATTAAAATTTATTTCTCCTAGTATTAAAATTTTCTTCCGCACGTGGACAGTAAAATACTCCCCAAAAATTAGACAGCAAGTATAAACAAAAACAATAAATCTGCTTTAGTGTTTTACATGAAAAACTTTGATAAAAAGCAGGAGAAGGAGTTTTAATCGCTATATTAACAGCTAAGAAAATTGGAGGTTGCCAAATGAAACACCACCTTAGAAAAACACCCCAAAAATTCCCTTATTTTTTCTATTTTCAAATACGAAGCTTTGCTCGACTTAATGGAAAGCTTTGCTCGACTCAATGGAAAGCTTCCTAACTCGAGTTGGAAAGCTATGTAATGGATCATGGAAAGCTTCGTAATGAATCGAGCAAAGCTTCGTTCCGGGAAATAGATATTTTCGACTGGAAAAAGAGATGATTATATTGGCTCCGTTAATAGCAGAGAAGGAGGCTGATAGAGCAGGTAGAGAGTAATATGTTAATGTGGAAAAAGATAAAGTATAATACTCCCCACAAATTAGACAACAAGGATAAACGGGAGTGTTCTAAAATCTGTGTCAGATGATTTATTCAGTCCAAATTCCACAATTGTGATTTGGATTGACAAAAGTACAAAATTATTGCAAGTGTCTTTCATATCTTTCACTAAATATTTTTATTAAT